>NZ_QUGU01000010.1:366-155076 GCF_003479185.1 Blautia sp. AF17-9LB | reverse complement strand
CTTCGGGTTGCAGACAGATGGTATCCATCATCAAAAATCTGCCATTGTTGTGGAACGATCAAGAAAGATTTAAAACTTTCCGATAGAACATTTCGATGTCATTGTGGCTATGTCGAAGACAGGGATTTCAATGCGGCACTGAATCTGAGGGACGTAAAAACTTACAAGATTGCATAAGGAAGCAAATGTAAGTATGTACCGAAGGCTATTTCGGGAATTAACGACTGTGGAGTGTACATGGACCTACGAGTAGATATGATTTCGGTCAATCAAAAGTATACACACTGAAGCAGTAAGTAAGATTCGTGAGAACTTACATTATCTCGATGTGATAAGTATATTTAATCACATTTTGAGTGGCAGGCCGCGGCTGTGTATCAGGAAGAAGTAAAGAGTGCAATTATATTGCTGTATCTGGGGATTCTTGCCGGAATGGATGTGAGGAAACGGCAGATCAGCCTTGTCCTGACCGGTGTTTTATTCCTTGCAGGCATTGGATGGCAGATTCTGGTGGAACAGACATCGTGGCTGGAATGGCTGCTGTCCCTGCTGCCGGGAGCGGGATTTCTGACGCTCAGTTATATATCACGGGAACAGGTGGGATACGGGGACGGCCTTCTGCTTCTGACGGTTGGAATCTGGCTGGGATTTGGGCAGACATTCGGCGTTCTGACGCTGGGACTCATTCTCTGTTCGGTACTCTGCGGAGTCCTTCTGATGCGGAAGAAAATACGGAAACAGGATTCCATACCGCTGGTGCCGTTTCTGCTGCTTGGATTTGTGGGGAGGTGCGGAATGCTTTGAAAGTGAAAATGAGAAAAGCAAGTATTACGGTAGAGGCAGTTCTGGTCGTGCCGCTTGTTCTGATGGTGATTTTTCTTCTGCTGTCGCTGACCTTTTTTGTACACGCACGGAGCTGGTATACATTTGCGGCATATGAAAGCACAATGCTTGCCGCCAGTGAAGGCCGTCTGTCTGTGGAAAAAGGAGAGGCAGCCGCCCAAAGCCGGATGGAATGGTGGATTTCCCAGATACCGCTTCCGGCTGAACCGGTGACTGTACAGACGGAATGCAGAGAAAAAGAGATTCAGATAAAAGCAGAAGGAAACATTCTGCCAATCTGGAGCCGGAACGCGTGGGAATATTCGGTTTTGAGTGAAAGCAGGAGAAACAATCCGGTGAAAACGATCCGGAAGATACGGGCAGTAAAACAGATCTGGAACCAGAAGTAAGGACGGAAGCGGAGAAATGCAGATTGATTATAAAAGAGATTTGAATCATACATATGTTATTTTACAGGAGGAAAAAGAGCCGGACACGGCGTCGTATCAGATCCGTATGCTGCTGACAAACACAATCCCAGGGCTTTTGGACTGCAAAATCGGGAAAATGGATGATAAAACATTGTTTTACTATGAGGTGACATCAAAGCAGTCGCTTCAGAGTGTGTTTGAACAGCGCTCGATTGGGGCGGAGGCGCTGCGGAAACTGTTTGAACAGCTGCTGGATCTTCTCGAAGAACTGGGGCAGTACCTGCTTGCACCGGACGGTCTCGTTCTGCAGCCGGAGCTGGTTTTTGCAGATGCAAATCTGGAGAACTTTTCCTTCTGTTATCTGCCGGGAAAGCAGGGACACACAGGCTGTTTTCAGAAGCAGATCCGGGAGCTGATGGAATATCTGCTGCCGAAGCTGGATCACCAGGAGCAGGATGCGGTGGTACTCGGGTATGGACTGTATCGGGAGATTTCGGCGGAGATCTTTTCGGTTGAGATGATTCAGGCACTCTTATATCAGACAGGGAAAGAGAAGAAAGAAACGACGGAGCAGGAGGGAAAAGAGCGTCCCAGGGAAGAAAATCCGCCTGTACAGATGGAGGAAACACTTTGGGGAGAACAAGAAGCGGAAGCGGCGGAAAATTTTTTTGTGGAAGCGGAGGAAGAAAAGGATGAAGGACGCTGGAAAAATATTGTGGAAGCAGTGATCTGCATCGGATTTCTGGGAGGTGTGCTGGCACTGCGGTGGACACAGGCCGAAACTGTTTGGTATCTGGTGCTGGGAGGAGCGGCGGCTGTTGTGGGAATTGTAAGTCTGGCATTGGAACTTGCCAGCCGATGGAAAAAGCGGCAGTCGGGAACAGAAACAGGAAGCTATGGGAAGGCCGCAGGAATCCGGAAACAAGGAGAAACAGGAGATGTATTTTCGGAATATCAGAATCGGAAGGGCTTAAAACAGAAAGATGGAACATGGAATCCGAAAAGCGATACAGAACAGCAGGGATGGAAAAGGGATTCCTCAGTCGAAAAAGAGAAAACATGGGAAAAGAATGAAGAACAGGAAAACAGAAAGATGCACAGCCTGATGGAATTGGAGGGGCATGAAGAGGATCTGTTTGGAAAAACGGAACTGCTGACCAGCCCGGAGGATGAGGGAAGGGCATATCTGATTCCGATAGATCCGATTGATCTTCCGCTGATTCCGATTGAACGCGGAAGCACATTGATTGGAAAACTGTCAGCGGCGGCAGATATAATTCTGCCATACCGTACGGTAAGCCGCCTTCACGCAAAGCTGGTCAGTACAGAAGAGGGAGATTATCTGCTGGATCTGAATTCGCGGAACGGAACAACGGTGAATGGCGTTCCATTGATGGGCGAGACAAAAAAGAAGCTGGAGGATGGAGACGATATCTCATTTGCCGGGAAGAAATACCGGTATAAGGCGGGAGAGAAAAACAGAAATTAGAGAAAAATGACGCATTACACTTTTTCGATTTGGAGAAAGCGCTGGATGCGTTATTTTTAATATGGCAGAATGATCAAAGAAAAAAGTTATGCGAATGAAACAAAAATATTATAGAAAAGAAAATTATGCATAAAATTAAAAAAGAAATAATGTAAAAAATAATGTCATAAAACGTCGAAAGCCGTCGTGAAGCGTCAATAATTGTCGAAAAACGTTTATCAAAAAAGAAAAAAATTTGACGATTTCTTGCATTTACAAGTGAATTAAATTATAATAAAAAAATAGCACAGATAAGGAAATGATGTAATGGAAGAACAAAGGAAAAACAGTTACGATCCGAACGAAGATATCGTGGACCGTATGTGGAAGAGGTCAAAAAACAGCATCAATCTGGTCATCGTCGTATGCAATATTCTGGTATTCCTTGCAGTCACACTGACCGGAGGGACAGAGAGCTCCAGACATATGATGGACTGCGGTGCGGCGTATGCGCCGCTGATTGAGAGCGGAGAATACTATCGCCTGTTTACGAGTATGTTTCTTCACTTTGGCATCCAGCATCTGATCAACAACATGCTGCTTCTTTTGTTCCTTGGGGATTACCTAGAACGCGCAGTTGGAAAGATCCGTTATCTGGTCATCTATCTGGGCGGCGGACTCGTCGGAAATCTGTGCTCGTATCTGCATGAACTGTCCCTGATGAAAACAGGGGAAGCACCGGCAGTTTCCGCCGGCGCTTCGGGAGCGATTTTTTCTGCTGTCGGAGCGATGCTTGTTCTTCTGGCATTTCGGAAAGGAAGGCTGGAGGATCTCACCTTCCGGAGGATGGCCGTCATGGCTGTCCTTTCGCTGCTGGTCGGATTCCAGTCTTCAAATGTGGACAACTTCGCACACATCGGCGGTTTTCTGGCAGGTGCAGTCCTGATGGCGGTTCTCTATCCGGGAATGGCAAGGATCAGGAAAAGGGGAAAACGACCGTAAAGGTGCTTCCTTCCCCGGGAACGGAAGAAACGGAAATCGTGCCGTCGTGTGCGGTTACAATTTCCTTGCAGATGGCAAGTCCAAGGCCGGTTCCGTTTTTCTTATGTGTGACAAAAAGGTCAAAGAGAGTCGGCAGATCCTCGGCGGGGATTCCGCAGCCAGTGTCCTGCACACGGATGGTCAGAAAGTCACCGTCGAAACAGAGAGAGATTTTGATCGTTCCGCCGGAAGGCATTGCTTCCGCCGCATTTCGGATCAGGTTCAGAAAAAGCTGACGAAATTGCGTGGTATCAAGGGCAAAGCGCGGAATGGCAGATTCCTTGACAAGTTCAATGGAAACCTGTTGTTTTTCGAGGAGAACGCCGGTATCGGCACAGAGATTCTGGAGCAGAAGATAAGGATTCACGTAAGCGCGTACCGCCCGATATGAATGATTATAGCAGGAGAGCTCATCGAGCAGGGAGTTCAGAAAAGCCATATTTTCCTGGATTTTCTGAAAATAGAGATCGTTGGAAAGCTCCGGATGCGCTAAAAGAAGAAGCTGATGAAAGCTGTGGATAACCGCAACAGGATTTCGAACCTCATGTGAAATCCGGGAAATCATAGCGTGACATTCTTCCGATAAGCCCTGTGAATTGGTTGTTGGTTCTTTTGACATAGCCGTATCCTCCTTATGATGCGTAGGTAATGATTTTTGATTAGGCAAAAGTTTAGCATTGAAAAGGGGGAGCGCGCAACAAAAAGCGTTCTGCATTATTTGACATTTTTCGACAAATAGTGAGAAAATAGAGTTGTTCGGAACCGTGCAGAACGGGATTCGGAACAACAGAAGAATTAAAAAAAGTAAAGGAGAAAAAGATCATGGATTGTATTTTTTGTAAATTAGCAAACGGAGAAATTCCAACCGCGACATTGTATGAGGACGATGAGTTCCGTGTCATTCTGGATCAGGGACCGGCAACGAAAGGACATGCGCTGATTCTTCCAAAACAGCATTTTGCAAACATTTATGAAATTCCGGATGAAACCGCAGCGAAAGCAATGATTCTCGGCAAAAAAATGGCGACGGCCATGACGAAAGCGCTTCATTCTGATGGCTTCAATCTGGTACAGAACAATGGTGAGGCAGCAGGACAGACGGTATTCCACTTCCATATGCATCTGATTCCAAGATATGAAGGTGACAATGCCGGTATTGCTGCATGGAAGCAGGGAACTCTCGAGGATGCGGTAAAAGAGCAGATCATTGAGAGCGTGACGGCAGAGCTGAAGGCCTGAGAAAAGGCTGGCAGCAGCCAGAAAAAGAATCAATGACAGACGAACAGGGGCGGAGAACAATGGACAAAAATAACTTTTCAGAAATATATAAAAAGTATATAATGACAGCCTATTCAGCCGCAATGCAGGTGGTGCACAATGAAGCCGATGCGGATGATATCGCACAGGAAACGATGGTGAAACTGTACCTGAATATTGATGCGCTGGATGAAGACAGAGTAGAAGGCTGGGTCCGTGTCGCTGCAAAGAATCTGGGAATTGATTATCAAAGAAAAGCACAACGTTTTGACTGGAACGAACTGGATGAGGATCTTCGGGCGGAAGAGATGGAACTTCCGACGCTTGCAGAGGAAGAAATGCAGGAGAGAAATCATTTTTTTCGGGAAGTGATGGATGCACTGAAAGATCATGATGAATCGGGTTATTATATTACGCGTGAAATCAAGGTGCATGAGCGTTCGGAAAAGGAAGTAGCATCCGAAATGGGTATCACCATCGGAAATCTGCGGGTGAAAATGACCCGGACGAAAAAATGGCTTTGCCAGCACTTTGCTGACAAAGCCAGAGAAAGGGGATTTCTGTAGTTACTATTTGCGTTCGCATTCCTGGATCAGGGAAAGGATGCGGCCGATGGAATCGGTGTGGCTGCTCTTCTTCATCGCATTGATGTAGGTCTGACGATTTTCGTAAACCTCACGGATTGCGGACTGAAGGGTCTGCGCATTCACGGATTCTTCTTCCAGAACTTTACTGTAACCCTGACGCTCAAAGGAACGCGCATTTAAAATCTGGTCTCCGCGGCTGGCATTGGCAGAAAGCGGAATCAGAATGTTTGGTTTTGCCAGAGCACTGATTTCGCAGATCGCATTTGCGCCGGCGCGGGAGATGATCAGATCTGCTGCAGCGAAGAGATCCGGGAGTTCATCTTTGATGTACTCGAACTGAACGTAACCTTCGGTACCATTTAAGGATGCATCCAGTTTATCTTTACCGCAGAGATGAATCACCTGGAAATCTTTCAGAAGTTCTGGTAAAATAGAACGGACCGCATGATTGACAGCGACGGAACCGAGGCTTCCTCCGATGACGAGAATAACCGGTTTTGCGGCATTGAATCCGCAGAACTTCAGGCCTTCCCGTGCATCGCCGGACAGCAGTTCCTGGCGGATTGGCGTTCCGGTCAGAACGGCTTTGTTTTCTGGGAGACATTTAACGGTTTCCGGGAAATTACAGCAGACCTTTGCAGCGGACGGAATACACAGTTTATTTGCCAGGCCAGGCGTCATATCCGATTCATGGATGAGCGCCGGAACTTTACATGCTTTGGCGGCAAGGACAACCGGTACCGAAACGAAGCCGCCTTTGGAGAAGACAACGTTTGGTTTCAGCTTTTTGAGCAGTTTTTTTGCTTCAAAGTAGCCTTTTACGACGCGGAATGGATCGGAAAAGTTTTTCGGATCGAAGTAGCGGCGCAGCTTTCCGGATGAAATTCCGTAATACGGAATGCCGAGATCTTCGATCAGCTTGCGCTCCATACCGTCGTAGGAACCGATATAAGAGATTTTATAACCTGCTTCCTTTAATTTTGGAATCAGGGCAATATTCGGGGTAACATGGCCGGCGGTACCTCCGCCTGTCAGAACAATATGCTTCATGAGAATTCCTCCCTGGAATTTGATAATATCATTTGGCTTTTATTATCCCCTCAAGAAGAAAAAAAGTCAAGAGCGGTTACAACATGGAAAATGCCGAGGAACGGAAGAAGATGAAAAAGATAGAAAAAGAAGAACAGCTGAAAAAGAAACTGGAGCAGACGATGGAAGAAAAAATGGCTGCGGATTCGAAAACGGTGGAAGGGGAATCGGCAGTTGTAAAGGCAGAGGAAGGAAACACAGCAACAGAACAGGAGGCTGCGCCTGCGCTTTCAGAGGAAGAACTGAACGCAATGTACGAGCGCTTCCAGCAGCGCCTCCAGAAGGAAGGACTCGCGGACGCGGAAGGGAATCCGACAGAAAAAACACTGGAGATCCGCCGCCAGATCGTGGAGAGAAAGGAAGAACGCGAAAAGCAGGCGGAGAGACAGAAGAAGATTGCGAAGAGAGCGAAAACAACAAAACACTGGGTACGGACGGCGAAAGCGGCTGGTGTTGTGTTGGTTGTGGGGGCTTGCGTTTTTGGGGCCAGTATGACGAGCGAGGCGAATCGGATTCGGTTGGTGGAGACGATTAATGGGGTTCGGAATTCAGGTGACGTTACTTGGACAGACAATGGTGAGAATAGAGATGAATCAGCAACAGATTTTGAAAAAGTAAAAACAGAGATAGCAGAGACGCTTCATATTGCAGTTCCGGAATTTTACTATATTCCAACTGGAATGGAATATAGTAAAATAATATTATCAAAAGAAACACAAATGGCTATAGTAAAGTATAAATATAATGGACATTCAGTATATTTTCATTTAGCAGCAAATGAGAAAGATTTGTCGCAAGGTGACTGGAAAGACAAAGAGAAAGTTCAAGTAGAAACAATGGATGATTTGCTAGAAGTTGAGATGGGAACAATGTCTGAAAATAACGAGGAAAATTATTATGCTAAGTGGAAATATAAAGATAGTTATTATCAGTTGAGTGGGCAGATAAAAAAAGAAGAATTAATAAAAATTTTGAATGAGATGCAGTATAATTTGTAATTATATAAATGTTTTTACGTATATAGTATGTAGATGAGGACGAGGGGAAAGAGGAAGTATGAAAAAGGTTATTAATTTAAAAAGCTTACTCTTTAGTGCACTGCTCGTTTTAACAATGGCATTTAATGCAGTAAATGTTCAGGCTGAGGCGTTAGATTATCTGGGAAACACGATTGACGGGTCTGAATTAACAGATGAAACAGAGGCAATTGGAAAGTACCAGAGCGTGGCGAGAAGTACATATTTGCACCAAGGATTTGTAAGAATCACAAATAATGGTGGCGGGTATGTTGGAATATTTGGTGGAACAGAATGCAATGTTACGTGCAATACTGTGAAGTTAAATATTTATTTGGAACGTTCAAGCGGTGATGGTAATTTTTACAGCTATAAAAAGTGGGAAAATGTAGATTATAATACAGATTCTTTATTTATGGGTACGCAAGTAAAAGTAGAAAAAGGTTATTATTATCGTTTAAGAGGGTATCATTCTTGCACTAAGAGTGGTGTCACTGAAAATGGTGGAAGTTCAACTAATGGTATTTACATCGGCTAACTAAATTTATGAGAAATCATTAATACTTAATATAAGAGATGAGCAGAAAAAATTATTATTTATATAAGCATAAGAGAGTAAAATAAATGAACGGAAAAGATTTTTAACCAAATAGTTCACGAACTCCCTCACCCCTTTAAAATCCTCGGGGCCAGTCCCCTATAGAAACCTTATAACAATGAATATATTAAGACGAAAACGCAGATCTTTCAGGATTTTCAACGCGTCGAAATTCCTTTTTCCAACCACAACACAGATCTGAGTCATCATGTGTTACTATGTTCAGCGTGTGAGTGATCATACGGAACATCGGCTGGCCCCGATAAGTGAGGCATCGGTATTACTGCAGGAATACCGGTGCCTCTTTTCTATGCACTTCCGGCGTCCGATGCCCATAACTGAACAAAAATATCAAGATTGTTGTGCAATCTGCTTTAAAATTCCGTTGGAATCCGCCAGATATTATGCTATAATAATCAAAAAAGAGAGAATAGGCATAAAATACAAAAGAAATTTCAGATTATTTTCGCGGACAACGCGTCAAAGACCATGCTGGCATGAGAACTTGACGACTGCCGCGATAACGGGCCAAACGCATAACGTGTGATTTGACCCGCAGTGACAACATTTTGTCCCCGAACAAACACGGGAGAACAGGAGGCATCTTATGCGTCTTACATTTCTTGGAGCAACACATGAAGTGACGGGCAGTTGTTATTATCTGGAGGCTGCCGGGAAGAAGTTTTTAGTGGACTGCGGTATGGAGCAGGGACCGAATATTTATGAAAACAAGCCGATTCCGGTTCCGGCATCCCAGCTGGATTTTGTATTGATCACGCACGCGCATATCGATCACACCGGAAATCTACCGCTGCTGTATGCGCACGGCTTCCGCGGCCCAATCTATATGACTCCGGCGACGGTAGCGCTTTCGGACATCATGCTCCGGGACAGCGCACACATTCAGCTTGCCGAGGCCGAGTGGCGGAACCGCAAGAACCGTCGGGCGGGAAAAGAAGATTACGTCACGCCGTACACAATGGAGGACGCCCTCGGCGTGATCCGCTTACTGGAGGGCATTCCGTATCATCAGCGTGTGACACTATCGGACGGCATTCAGATCCGTTTTCTCGATGCCGGTCATCTGCTCGGCTCCGCATCCATTGAGCTGTGGCTGACAGAGGACGGTGTGACGAAAAAACTGCTCTTCTCCGGCGATATCGGAAATATCCATCAGCCTTTGATCAACGACCCGGAGTACCCGGAGAGCGCCGATTACGTGATTATGGAATCCACCTACGGCGACCGCAGCCACGGACCGAAACCGGATTACGTGCCGGAACTGGCAAAAATCATTCAGGAAACGCTCGACCGCGGCGGCAACCTCGTGATCCCGTCGTTCGCTGTTGGAAGAACGCAGGAGATGCTGTACTTTATCCGTGAAATAAAGGCAGAACATCTGGTTCACGGCCACGGCGAATTCCCGGTTTACGTGGACAGTCCGCTTGCCGTTGAGGCAACTAACATTTTCCGCGATCATCAGAAAGAGTGCTACGATTCCGATGCAGCTGCGCTCCTTGCGCAGGGCATTAATCCGATTCTGTTTCCGGGCTTAAAGCTCTCGATTACATCCGATGAGTCGAAAGCCATCAACTTCAACGAAACCCCGAAGGTCATCATATCCGCGAGCGGTATGTGCGATGCAGGACGAATCAAGCATCATCTGAAGCACAACCTCTGGCGGCAGGAGAGTACGGTTCTCTTCGTCGGCTATCAGGCCGTCGGTACACTGGGACGGGCGCTGATCGGAGGCGCGAAGGAGGTGAAACTGTTCCAGGAAGAGGTTCATGTGAACGCGCACATCATCCAGTTCCCGGGCATGAGCGGCCACGCAGATCAGGAAGGACTGCTCAAATGGGCGGGCAGTCTGCAGGCAAAACCGGACCGCGTTTTCGTAACGCACGGCGAAGATAAAGTAACGGAAATTTTTGCAGAAAAACTGTGGGACGAATTCCGCTACCCGGCGATGGCTCCGTTCTCCGGCACGGTATTTGACCTGAAAGAAAATGAATTCATCGAAAAAACCGTTGGCATTCCGATCCAGAAGGAAACAACGGCAAACGCTGGAACACTGCGCACGAGAAGCAGCGGAAATGCCGTCTTCGATCGTCTCGTTGCGGCTGGTCAGCGGCTGCTCACCGTCATTACAAGAAACAAAGGCGGTGCTAACAAAGACCTTTCGAAATTTGCCGATCAGATCAACAGTCTCTGCGACAAATGGGACAGATAAAGCAGTCCGGTGGCTGGAAGAAAGACTGTGCTATTAATATAGAAGAAAAACCGGAAGAAAGCAGGCGGCAGGGAAGCTGTGCTGCATCAGAAAAGAAAAAACAGAAGTGGATAAATTACAAACTCCCCGGGGTGAGCATTCCCCGGGGAGTTATTATAATAAAAAAGAGCAAGCGTAAAAAAAGTTATTTCTGGATAGCCTGTTCCAGTGCTTTTGCAAGCTGGTCTGGACATGATGTTCCGCGTCCGTTGCAGTCGATGCCTTTCATGCGGGAGATGGCTTCGTTTACGTCCATGCCCTCAACGAGTCTTGCAACACCCTGTGTGTTTCCGTTGCATCCGCCTACGAACTGTACGTTGTGTACTTTACCGTCTTCTACCTCAAACAGAATTTTTCTGGAACAGGTACCTTTTGTTGTATATTCCATCGATAAGATCCTCCTTTGTGAATAAAAAATTAGAACATTATCGTGAACTTTAGCCACGATAATTCTTCGGTTCCTGCTATTATACCATAGATTACGAAAACAGCAAAGAAAAAAGATACCACAGATCCAAAATTTATTGTATACTGTAACAGGAATTACAAAGAAACCAGAAGGAAAAGAAAATGGACTCCCGGAGTTTTCCGTTCTTACTTTAGCGGCTGACCGCTGACAAAAATGATTTCATAAAAGCAAGAACAGAAAGAATCGGAGAGTACATGTAAAGTTATTGGAGGATATCATAAACATGAAGTTAATTGGAATTATCGGTGCAATGGAAGTTGAAGTTGCAAGCTTAAAGGAAATGATGACGGATGTTACAATCCGCACGAAAGCATCCATGGAGTTCAACCACGGTTACCTGAACGGAAAAGAAGTGGTTGTTGTGCGCAGCGGAATCGGCAAAGTAAATGCCGGTATCTGCACCCAGATTCTTGTAGATGATTACGGCGTGGACTGTGTCATCAACACCGGAATTGCAGGCTCCCTGCGGAATGAAATCAACATCGGCGATATCGTCATTTCGACCGATGCTGTTCAGCACGACATGGATGTGCGCATCTTCGGATACCCGCTCGGCGAGATTCCGCAGATGGGTGTTTTAAGCTTCCAGGCAGACGAGCACCTCGCAGAGGTGGCAGAGGAAGTCTGCAAGGAAGTCAATCCGGAAATCCAGGTATTCCGCGGACGCGTGGTCAGCGGTGACCAGTTTATTTCCAGCAAAGAAGTGAAAAACCATCTGATCGAGGAATTCAACGGTTCCTGCGCCGAGATGGAGGGCGCTGCGATTGCGCAGGGCGCTTATCTGAACAAGATTCCATACGTCGTACTCCGCGCCATCTCCGACAAAGCAGACGACAGCGCAACAATGGACTACCCGACCTTTGAGAGCGAGGCAGCCCGCCACTGTGTCAACCTGCTGCAGGAAATGGTAAAACGCCTGTAATCTAAAAAAAGCAAGAAGAAAAAATCGACAAACGGGCAGGCGAAAACCAGCGAAACCACGCGAACCGGCACGAAAGCAGTCCCCTGAAGGAACGAAAAATAAAAATTCACGCGAAAAAGCACAGAATCACAAAGAATTTGACGAACGTTTTTTGTTTCCAAATTTTTCCGGCAGTGCTATACTGTGGCACATCGGAGGAGGAGACGTCCTTCTGTCCGATATGCCAGCGGAAGAATCCTGTGCGCGCAAATTCTGCCGCGGCATCCGCCGATGCACCGCAACGGAAGCACCGGCATATGATCATGACAGGCAAATTCAAAAATCATCAGGGGGAATAAGAATGCTGGAGTTTTGTGTGAAACAAAATGTGTTCTTATACGCAATGATAGCAGCAGGAATCGCCGGTGTGTGGTGCCTGTTCTGGAATAACCGTTTCTACACCCGGGCCATCCGCGATCTCGGAAGGCTGAAGGAACCAAAGTCGAAATGGACCAGGTCGGTGCTGGAAACGTGTCAGAGAAAAGCGCATCCCTTTTCGAATGCCGGGGCGTTTATGCGCAGCCAGATTGCACAGGGCAGGTCAGCGGGAATGGCAGTCCCGACGCTTCTGCGCGGAAGCCAGAATATGATCCTCACGGTTCTGGCGCTGTCGATTCTTTCGCTGTGGGCGATCTACCGATACCGTTATGGAGAGACGGAGCTGATGCGCTACCTCGGAACGGGCATCGCGCTCGCCGGAGGCCTTGTCTTTTTCCGGCTCTGTCTGGATTTCGGCGGAAAAGAGGAAATTCTGCTGAACGGCTGGACAGACTATCTGGAAAATGAGTTTGCAGCGACGAAACAGAGTGCGGTGCTGGAAACCGTACAGCAGACCGAACGGCAGCCGGTGCAGGCGGAAACCATGGCACAGGCAGGAACCGGAGCGGCGAAAGCAAAAGCGCAGACTGCGGGAAGCGAGTCCGCCAAAGAGAAGAATGAACTGTTCGCAGATCCGGAAAAAGAAGCGAGGATTTCGAAAGTCAGGGAGGGCATCCGCCAGACCGCCGCGGCCGAGAGCAGGTTTTCCGGAATGCTGACGCCCGAGGAAGAGAAGCTGATGAGGGAAATTATCAGCGAATACGTGTAAATACCAGGGGATCAGGCCGGGGAGCATGGCATATCGACATGACCATATTTCCGAATCGGCAGTCCGCAGGTATCTAAGATAAAAATATTTCAGGCAGTGCCGTCTTTCAAAACAGACAGGCGGCACTGCTTTCCCGGATAAAGCAGAATCATCATCTGCAAAAGGAGGAACCAACATGAGACTTGTAATTCTTGAGGCAGAGTCACTGGGAAAGGACATGGATCTGTCCGGCTTTTCCCGTTTTGGAGAAGTGACAGTATATGAAAAAACAACGGAGGAGGAATGCCCGGAGCGTGTGCGGGAGGCGGATATTGTCATCTGCAACAAGGTGCGCATGTGCAGCCGCACCCTGTCCGGCGCGGAGAACCTGAAACTGATCTGCGTCACCGCAACCGGCATCAACAACATCGATCTCGATTATGTGAAGCGCCACAACATCGCCGTGACGAACGTCGCCGGCTATTCCACCGTCAGCGTGGCCCAGCACACCTTTGCGATGTACTTCTATCTGGCAGAAAAACTCCGTTATTACGATGATTACGTAAAAAACGGCAGCTACGCCGCCAGCCGCCTTTTCACCTGCATGGACAGACCGTTCACCGAGCTGGAGGGCAAGACGTGGGGCATCATCGGCCTTGGCGCGATCGGCAGAAAAGTGGCTTCGATTGCACAGGCATTCGGCTGCCGTGTGATCTATTACTCCACCTCCGGTGCACACGACGATCCGGACTACGAGCGGGTCGATCTCTATCGTCTGCTGAAGGATTCTGATGTGGTTTCCATCCACGCCCCGTTAAATGAGGCGACCGAGAACCTGATGAATATCGAAACGTTTGCCAACATGAAGCGGAACGCAATTCTGATCAACGTCGGCCGCGGCTCGATCGTGAATGAGCGTGACCTCTGCTGTGCCCTGCGCGAAGGCCTGATCGCCGGAGCAGCGCTCGATGTACTTTCCAGCGAGCCGATCCGCAGTGACAGTCCGTTGCTGAAAATGGCGGACGACGACCGCCTGTACATCACGCCGCACATCGCCTGGGCATCGAAGGAAGCCCGCACGCGCCTGATCGGACTGGTGCAGAAAAATATTGCTTCGTACCTGGAAGGCGGCATGGAAAACCGTGTGGTATAAAAGGGATACAAAGCCAGGGACAAAATACATAAAAAGAGCCGGACATCCGACGGAACCACAGAGGGGACTGTAAGAATAGCCGCTCCCAAGTTCCGCCGGATGCCCGGCTTTTGCATTTGCTTTATTCGCTGCAAAAACGAGAGAACATTATTCCTCTGTAATCTGAATTTCCAGATAATCAAACTCCAGCGATTCAATAAAATTATCCTGTGTGAACCGCGTTTTCGATCTCCGTTTAAACTCCGAAATATTCGTATCGAGCCAGATCGGCTTCGCCAGATTCCAGGCATCGCAGATTTCATCGAGCGCACGGAAGACCTTGTGCGTTCTGGTATCCTCATCGTCGATGCAGACGGTAAGATCCTGAAGAATATGATTGTTTTCCACTAATTTTCCCCACATCTGAAACATATTAAAAATCCTCCTGAAAAGTACAAAGTAAACAGTGCATTTGGAACGACCGTGTTAATCGCTGGTAACGGTATGCAGTTCTTTAAAATCCTTCGGCGAGATCCCGTACTCTTTTTTAAACGCGCGGTAAAAACTCGAATAGTCGTGAAATCCGAACAGCAGATATACCTTCGTGACTGGTACATCGCCGAGCAGCGCTTCACGGCACCTTGCAAGCCGCTTTTTGGAAATGTACTGGTGGATCGACATGCCGATTTCATCCTTGAAAACGTGTGCAATGTGATATTTGCTCACAAAAAGTTCCGCCGCCAGCCGTTCGAGCGACAGATCCTCGGACAGGTGCTCATCAATATAGAAACAGAGCTGTTCATACAGCGAGAGCTGTGCTTTCCGGGTGAGCGGGTGATGCTGCTCATACACCGTTCGGTTGATCTGCATCAGCAGGTCGTTGACGTAGAGAAAAATCTGCGTCTCTTTTCCAAAATGATCGGACCGCATTTCTTCGATCAGGCGGATGGTGCGGTACTGGATCGTGTTGAACTCGACGGAATCGAGCGGGAACAGATATTTCTGATTTTCGGCAGCGTATTCCATCAGGTAAACGTAGTCGGCGGAACGGGCGCGGAGCTGCTCTGCAAAAGCGGCGCTGACCCAGAACACAAAGCGGCGGTACGGCACAGACAGGTCGTGCATCACCAGATGATGCGGCACGCCGGGCGGAATCAGAAGAAGATCGCCGGGCGTCGGTGTGTAGAGCACTCCGTCGATTTCCAGTGAGATCGCCCCTTCGAGAAAGAGATAGAACTCATAATGCGTATGCGTATGTTCTTTTACGCCGGGCACATCGTCGGTGCTGTAATAGTATAACTCAAACGTATCCGAAATCATGTACTGCCGGGTGGCAAATTTCGTCTGCAGTTTTTCTTTCATAATAAAAGCATCCTTGCAAAAAAAATGATATTTTTGAACCATAACAACAATTCCCAGCATATCACAAAACAGCAAGTTTTACAATGTATTCGGCAATTCGCACAATAGAAAAAAACAACTTGTCCGGTTATGATACAAGGGAATAAAATAAAAACAGAATGCAGAATAAATTTCAGATAAAGATCAAAACGGAGGAACAGCTATCATGAATCAGATTCTCGAACAGCTTGGAACATACGGCATTGTGCCGGTTGTCGTTTTACAGGATGCAGCAAAAGCAGAGCCGCTTGCCGAAGCTCTCTGCAAGGGCGGACTTGCCTGCGCCGAGGTGACCTTCCGCACCGATGCGGCAGAAGAATCCATCCGCATTATGAGTGAAAAATTCCCGGAGATGCTGGTGGGAGCCGGAACTGTGCTCACAACCGAGCAGGCGGACCGCGCCGTAAAAGCCGGAGCAAAATTTATCGTCAGCCCGGGCCTCAACCCGGAGGTAGTAAAATGGTGTCAGGCACACGAAGTACCAGTGATCCCGGGCATCGTGACCCCGACTGAGATGGCGCAGGCAATCGGTCTTGGGCTCACCATGGTGAAATTCTTCCCGGCAGAACCGGCAGGCGGACTGAAATACATCCGTGCCATCGCAGCACCGTACACCATGATGAAATTCATGCCGACCGGCGGCATCAACCCGCAGAATGTAAGAGAATACCTGGCATACGACCGCATCGCAGCATGCGGCGGAAGCTGGATGGTAAAAAATACGATGATTGAAAACAACGAATTCGACCGCATCGAAGAGCTGGTGAAAGAGGCGGTTGAGATCGTAAAGGAAAGCCGGACGTGACGACATCCTTCCCGCAGCCGCTGGGCACCGACCGTTGACCTCGAGCGTGATCCGAGATGGGGAAGAAACGAGGAGGGCTACGGCGGGGACCCTGTGCTGACCGGAAAAATGGCCGGCGCTTACATCGAGGGAATGCAGGGCGACGATCCAAAATATCTGTGCTGTGCATCAACCCTGAAACACTTCTATGGAAACAACACCGAGGTCGGCCACGGCTGGAAGAACTCTTCGATTGACCCGCGGAATAAATATGAGCTGTATCTCGAGCCGTTCCGCAGATGTATTGAGGAGAGCGGCGCAGAGGGCATCATGACGGCGTACAACAGAATCAACGGCACCGTCGGGCCGCCTGAACATGGTCATGAAAGGAACCACCACCGCCGGCGCCGGAATGGTCCGGGAAAACATGGAAATCTCGGAATCCGTCATCATGAAACAGGCGGACCAGAAGATGTATGAAAATAAAAAAAGTTCACGGTGAATCGCCGCAATGGATTGTCCCCGCGGGTCTTTTCGTGGTACAATGAAACATAACCGATAAAAAGAAAAACGAGGGCAGAACATGAACGAATTATATGAAATGATTGAAAAGAAAATCAAAGAATCCGGCTATCCGCGGCCGATTTCGGGAAGCGATGTTTACGATGACATCTGCGACCAGATCGAGGGAAAAGAGAACGGTTCCTATGTGGTATTATCGAAATTTGATGATGATGTGATTTTCGAGTACCACATCACGGTGATGGATGATGAATTCAACCTCGGCGTGCTGACGATGCGCACCCCGGAGGGCGTGTTTGAGACTGATTTTGACCAGTAAAAGAGAAAAGAAAGAGGTTGTTACTTATGCCGAATGTTGAAAAAATCACAAAACAGACGGAAAATCCGTTCGTAAATCTTTACCTGGTGGAAGGGACAAACAAAGTAAACCATCACTTCCGCTATTACGTGGCTTCCCGCGCAAAATCCATCGAGCAGATGAAGATTAAAACAAGGAAAAATACGCCGGACGGTGTGCTGATGTACAGTCTGTACGGGGAAAAACGCGACAAAATTGTCCTGGTGCGCCAGTACCGCGTTTCCATTGATGACTACATCTACGAATTCCCGGCAGGCCTGGTGGAACCGGGCGAGGAGTTCCATGAGGCTGCCGTGCGCGAGATGCATGAGGAGACCGGTCTTACGTTTCACCCGTTGAAAGTAGATCCCTGCTACGAGAAACCGTTCTTCACCACAATCGGCCTGACCGATGAAGCATGCTCTGCCGTTTACGGCTGGTGCGAGGGCGAGATCAGCCGCAAATACCTCGAAGAGAGCGAAGTGATCGAAGTTGTCCTTGCTGACCGCGAGGAGGCAAAGAGAATCTTAAAGGAAGAAAATGTAGCAATTATGTGTTCTTATCATCTGATGCATTTTATTCATGATGAGGAGCCGTTTGCATTCCTGAAATAAGTGGAGGGGAGCCAGAAAAACACAACCCCTGGAAGTTCTTAGCACGAACTGCCAGGGGTTGTGTTTTTCTGACTCCCATTTACGTTGTGGGGGACGGGAGGGTGAGGACTCAGGTGTAGTATTGGGCCTGGGTTTCGTAAAGATTGGCGTAGATGCCGTGGTTTGCGAGGAGGGTGTCGTGGGTTCCGTCTTCGGCGATGCGGCCGTGGTCGAGGACGATGATGCGGTCGCAGAATTTGCAGCTGCTCATGCGGTGGGAGATGTAGACAGCCGTTTTACCGGCGGTCATCTGGCTGAACTGTTTGTAGATTTCGGCCTCAGCGATCGGGTCGAGGGCTGCGGTCGGCTCGTCGAGGATGACGAACGGGGCATCCTTGTAGAGGGCGCGGGCGATGGCGGTGCGCTGGGCCTCGCCGCCGGAAAGGTCGACACCGGAGCCGTTGTTGTTGTAAAGGCGGGTGCGGACGCCCTGCGGGAGTTGCTGTACACGGTCGGTGAGACCGACTTTTGCAAGAGAGGATTGCAAAGCAGCTTCATCAATCTCGGTTCCGGCGGCGATGTTTTCGTCGAGCGGGAGGGAAAACAGGTGGAAATCCTGGAAAACGACGGAGAATGCCTGCGTGTACTCTTTGTAATTGTATTTGCGGATGTCGATGCCGTTTAAGGTAATATGGCCTGAGGTCGGCTCATACAGGCGGCAGAGCAGTTTGATGAGTGTTGTTTTTCCGGCTCCGTTGCGGCCGACGAGGGCGGTTTTGTCACCGATGGTAAAGGACAGTGTCACATGCTCGAGCACCGGAATGTCTGTGCCGGGATAGGAGAAGGAAACGTCGTGGAAGGCAAAGGCGTATTGACCGTCGTCACGTTTTTCGATCGGGAGTGTGCCGTCGTACGACATGGATGGCTGTGCGATGAAATCCTCATACGTCGCAAGATACGAATTGATATAGTCAAACTGTGAGCCGGTTGTGAAAAACGTCTGCAGATCCCCCATGGCGCGGGTGACGGAACCGGCATACAGAAGAACATCTCCGATGGGGAGCACACCGTACAGCGCTTTGGCGCCGATCAGAAGGTATGCGGTGAAATTAGAAAGGAGTGAGAGCAGCGCATTTTTGCCGTCTGTGACGGCGGAAAAACGGGCGAAGCCGAGGTACATCGGCAGAAAGTGTGCCATGGCCTTTCCAAACTGTGCGTCGAGAAAACCATCGAGATGACCGATACGGATATCGTCCGCACGCCGTTCTTCGAGCATCACATTGACGAGATAATTGGCGACGGAGTTGGAATGGTCGTTGCCCTGGTTCAGCTCAATTTTTTTCTGCGTACTCTCGCGGTTGATGCGGGAGGAAAGAGCCAGCTGCAGTCCGCAGAGCAGGAGCAGCGCGAGTGTCGAAAACGGCGAGGTAAAGAAGTTTTTCATGCTGCTGCCCGGCAGAAGGAACAGGCGGAGCAGGAAGAACAACGCATAGAGAAGGGAGAGCAGGGAAGTCATCATCGTATGGATCACGATCAGCTGGTCACCCACATTTCCTGACCCCATGGAAGAGACATTGGTGCGCCGGATGGCATCCATGGTCTCTGTTTTTTCGAATTTTTCAAATTCCAGCTCCAGTGCTTTTGCGGTGATTTTCTGTTCGATGAGTGCAAGACAGAACTCCTTCTGGCCGTCGAGATACTGGCGGCAGACCTTTTCAAACAGCCCAAGTCCATACTGCACGAGCAGAAAGACGACGACGGTATACAGACAGGCGCGGTACGATTCTGCAAGCAGCAGATTCAGAATCCGCGCTGAGAAAAACAAGGAGAGATACGGAAGTGTGGCAGCGGCAAAAGCGCTTCCGAACAGCCAGAACAGCACGCGGTGATTGCCCTGGCTGATCATATTTAAAAAGCGGCAGACGGCATGAAACCGTTCTTTCATTTTCATCAGATGTGTTCCTCCGTTTCCTGATAATACTGGCTCTGTACTTCAAACATATGCGCATACGATCCGCCGAGGGCGAGCAGCTCGTCGTGGGTTCCGCGCTCTTTGATTTTTCCGTTTTCGAGAAACAGAATCGTATCGCAGAACCGTGTCGACGCGAGGCGGTGCGAGATGAAGAGCGCAGTCTTATTTTTCAGCAGGGTGCTGTAGGTTTCGTACATTTCATTTTCTGAGATTGCGTCGAGCGCAGCGGTCGGCTCATCGAGCAGGAGCAGACGGCAGTTTTTGTAGAGAGCCCGCGCCATCATGAGTTTCTGCATCTCACCGCCGGAGAGAGTGACGCCGTCGTCAGTCATATCCTTGCCGAGATACGTTTCCTCTTTCTGCGGCAGACCTGCAATTTTCTCCCAGAGGCCGGCGCGGGTGAGTGCTTCGCGGCAGCGGGTGCGGTCCGTCTCTTCCAGTGTGGAACAGCTCACGTTCTCTGCAATGAAGAACGAGAGAGCAAATGGTTCCTGAAAGACCGCCGCAATCGATTCGTAATACTGCGCCGGATTCAGGTCCGTAAGAGAGAGACCGTTGACGGTAATCTGTCCTTCTGTCGGCTGATACAGTCCGCAGATCAGCTTAACAATCGTGGATTTTCCAGCGCCGTTGATGCCGACGAGTGCGGTGTGTTCACCAGCATGGAGTGTGAAACTGACATCGTCGAGGATCTTTTTCTCGCTTTCCGGGTAAGAGAAGGAGACGTGGGAAAAGCAGATTTCGAGCGGTTTTTCTTCGGTAAATTCCGGCCGGAACGGTAGCATGTGGCCGGCCGGGAGCGGCAGATCAAGAAATTTCCGCATCCACCGGATCTGTTCGAGACAGAGTACCGATTTCGAAAGACTGGAAGTAATCTCGTTAAAATACGAAGAAAAACCGGAAACCGCGCCGAGCGCCAGCACAAAGCCGGAGACAGTCATCGTTCCGTGTGCGAGGCGGTAAATCAGAAAGCCATAGCAGATGCCGTCGCGCAGAAGCTGCAGCGTGAGGGTCAGCAGATCGTTCGCGAAGTAGGCACTGCGGATGTGAAACAGGATTTTCTGGTATCGTTTGTTGATCTGTCGGTAGACACCATCAATCCATCCGCCCAGCTGGTAGAGACGGACATCTTTTCCGGCCGCAGTGTCATACGACTGTTTCTGAAAATAGCGCTGCGACAATTTAATCGCGGACAGATCATCCCGGCGGCGGACTTCGTAGGAAGCCGCGCGGCGGTAGCTGAGAAACTGAAGAACCGAGAGCGCCAGCAGCAGAAGAACGATGGCTGGATGGACACTTCCAATCAGCCCTGCGTAGAGGAGCAGACCGAGAAAGGAAGAAAAAATTGTGACATCATAGCGGAACATTCCTTCCACTCCGACCCAGTTGCTGGAAACGGCATCGGTGGCTTTTTCAACGAGTTGCAGCGTCGACTGCTCGGTCAGAACGGCGTAGTCCATCCGCATGAAATGGCGGAGCAGACGGCGCATAAAAAAGCCGGTCCGGAATTCGGTATACTGCCAGGCGTTCCGTGACTGCAGAAATGCATGGCTGACGAAAACGACGGCATAAAGGAGAAAGAGAACCAGCGTTCCAAGCGCAAACCCGGCAAAGCCGCGGCTCTGTTCCAGAAAAAAGAGAATTCCGGAAGGAAGCAGAATCCCGAAAAAGCCGGTGAGCACCTGTGAGACGATTTCAAGTGCCTGAAAGAGAAACGGCTTTTTGCTGTGATGCCACAGCTCACGATGAATATAAACGTAGTTAGATAATAAAGAATACATAAAGACCTCCTCTGTCACATGTCTTTCGTGAACTGTAGTTATCCTACCATATTCATGCAAAACACGGGGGAAAAGTACGTAAATGGAACAAAAAAGAACGCGAACAGCAAAAAAAGTGTTCACGTTCTGCAAAATTTCTCTGTAGAATCATCGGACAAAATTAAAAAATCCTGGAAAGAACTTTTTACAGCGGCAGCATAATCTCCGTCACGAAAACGCCGGGCTCGTTCTGCCGGTTGATATATCCTTTGTACTTTTCCACAACAAGATTGATCCGTTTCAGCCCATGCCCGTGATTTCCGCGCTTCGTGGTGATATACTCGCTGTCCAGCTTCCGCACAGTATCCTTTGTTGCATTCGTAACGGAAATATACAGCTGGTTTTTCAGCACACCAATATAAAGCCGGATATAGGGATCCGCAAGGCCCTCGCATGCTTCCACCGCATTGTCAATCAGATTTCCGATCAGCGCGCAGAGATCAATATCACTCACCGTAAGATTGGCCGGGCAGGCTGCCTTGTAATCCACGCGGATGCCGTTCTTTTCGGCGAGTGAAATTTTGGAATTTAAAATCGCATCGAGATTCACATTCCCCGAGTCGCAGAGCTGGTTGACCTGATCGAGATCATTTTCGAGCAGCCCGAGATATTCCTGCAGCTTATCATACTGTCCCATCTCAACATATGCCTTCATTGACTGCAGATGATTGTGGTAATCATGGCGCCAGCCGCGCATTGTCAGATAGATATTCTGCACTTCCTCGACCTGGCGGGCGAGAAGCTGGTTCTGGTATTCGATATTTTTGCGTTCCAGATAATGGGATAAAAAAGGAATGTGCGCCATGAAACATCACCTCGGTTCGTTCGGAATTGGAAATTAAAAAATGCAAAACCTTTAAAACGCATTCGGCCGGTAAAACTGCAGGAATGCCTGGTTGAGTGATGCATAGCATCCGCGGCTGACCGGAATTTTTGTTCCGTCCGACAAGAGACATTCCGTCCGCGTGATCCGCTCCACATGAGCGAGATTCACAAGATAACTCCGGTGTGCGGCCGCAAAACATTCTCCTGTCCCACCAGAAGCCTGCCATGCGGCGGAAAGCTCTTCGCGGAACTCCGACAGATTTTTCTTAAACGTTTCCGTGCCGGCGGCCGTATGCAGCGTCAGATAATGATTATCGGACTCCACAAAAAGCAGGTCAGAGAGAAACAGCTTCTGCGTCTCTCCGCCAAGTGAAAGCAGCAGATGCGGTTTTTCCTGTCCGCGCATCGCCTGCAGCTCCTCGAGCAGCGGAAACAGTGTATCCTCTGTCACCGGCTTTAAGAGATACCGGAACGCCTGCACCTCATATCCTTCGAAAACATATTCTTTATGATTCGTCAGAAAGAGAATCGGCACCTCGCTGTCCGTCTCGCGGATTTTCCGCGCCAGCGCCATGCCGTCCATTCCGCCGAGATCAATATCGAGAAAGATGAGATCGAACGGATACGAGTCAGGGTAGTGGAACAGAAAAGCAGCGGAGTCTGAAAAGGCTTCCACGGTAAGAGGAAGCCTTTTTCGCTCCGCAAAGGTGTGGAGCAGCAGTTCCATCCGGGAACGCTGCGCCGGTTCATCTTCGCAGTAAGCAATTCTCATGTCATTCACCTAAACATTTTTTGAAGAAGTTATCGTAAACGGTAATCATTTCCTCGGTCCAGAACGCTGCTCCGCCGTGGTCTGCGCCGCGAAGAAGATACAGCTGTACATCTTTTCCGGCATCCTTTAATGCGTGGTAGAGATCGACACTCTGCTGGCAGAACACCATCGTGTCCTTCGTGCCGTGTGCGATCAGCATCGGCGGGAAATTCTCGTTCACGTATGTTTTGGAGCAGGCTGCCTTAGCCTCCTCAAGATGCTCGGTGATGTCATAGCCCATCAGCATGCCCTCCGGGCTGTCCGGTTTCTGATGGTTCAGCGTTATCGGATAGCCGTACGGCAGTGTCACATCAACAGCTCCGTACAGATCGATAATACCGCATACCTCGCAGCTTTCCTCATTGATCGGCTCGTCAAGTTTTCCGCTCTTTGCGGTCATGCCAGCAACGGAAGAAACCTGTCCGCCGGAAGAATCTCCCATCAGGAACATCTGCGATGGATTCAGCTTGTATTCCTCCGCATGCGCACGCAGAAAACGTACCGCATTTTTCGCATCGATGATCTGTGCCGGGAAATGCGCGATGCCGCTGTGACGGTATTCCACGATGGCAACAACGTAGCCGCGCTGTGCGAGGCGGGCGATCATGCCGACTTTCTGATAGACATACTGTTTCATCCAGGCAGATCCCTGAATAAATGTGATGCACGGCCAGGTGCGCTCCGGGTGCGCCATCTGGAATGGTGTGAAAATTTCCAGATGAAGATTGTGCGCCTCGTCGTAGACAACTTTATGCGCATAGCGGATCTCCATTTCCTCTCCGGTCACTGGAATTTCCACGGCGCCGTCCACCGCGTCCGTGTAGTCCGGCATTGTCTCATACGTGTAGTTTGATGGTTCAATGATCATGTGTAAAAACCTCCTTTTTCAAAAACCCATTTTTCGGTCCGAAACAGCAATCCACAGGATTTACGATTTCTTCGACTCCTCATATGATTTTAACTCAGAAAGTGCCTCGCCTGCAAGTGGATACAGTGCAATAATGTTGAAAATTGTCATCAGCCCGATGCCGACATCACCAAGATCCCACACAAAAGTGTATGCGGCAATACCGCCGATAAACAGCATTACAAGTGCAAGAACCTTGTAAGCGGTCTGGAAACACCACTTGTCACCGAACAGGTAGGCAACGTTGCTTCTTGCATAGAACAAAATGCCGAGGAACGTGGAAAAGCTGAACAAAAACAGCGTAAGTGCGATAAAAATCACACCGAATTTTCCCAGATGATACTGCATGGCGGTCTGCAAGAGATCCATGCCGGAAAGGCCATTAATCAGATCCTTTGGTGCAAGCAGCATAATCATTGCGGTGCAGCTGCAGATGACGATTGTGTCAACAAAAACGCCGAGCGCCTGTACAAGGCCTGCTTTGGCCGGGCGGTCACATTCTGCGGCGGCAGCGGCGCATGGAGCGGAGCCGGAACCGGCTTCATTCGAAAACAGACCACGCTTTACACCGTTCATCAGAACAGCACCAAAACCGCCGGCTGCCATCTGACGAAGTCCGAAGGCTTCCTCAAAAATGCGTGCAAACACAGAAGGAATCTGACGGAGGTTGACTGCGATGATAAACAGTGTGATAAAGAAATAGCAGACTGCCATGACAGGAACTATAAAATCCAGCACCTTTACGGTTGCATTTTTCCGCAGTACGATGATTGCAGAAAGAATCACCAGCATGATACTGGTGTAAAGCGGCGGAATGGAAAATGCATTTTTAAAAGAAGAAGCCACGGAGTTGCTGATTACCTGACTGATACCGCACCAGCAGATCAGACCGGCAATGGCAAACAGAACAGCCGGCAGAACGTATCGTTTTTTCTTCTTGAGGTGGTCTTCAACCAGATCGTGAATGTAGTAGGCAGGACCGCCGCGGTAGCCGCCGTACAGAGGATCTTCTTCTTTGTGAAGCTGTGCGAGCGTAGCTTCGATAAACGCGGTAGACGAGCCGATGATAGCCGTCACCCACATCCAGAACACAGCACCTGCGCCTCCGGCGGAGACTGCAGCGACAACGCCGACCAGATTTCCCATACCGACACGCGTTGCGGTGGAAACGATCAGTGTCTGAAAAGAAGAAAGGCTGCTTTTTTCATTTTTCTTTTCCGACAGGGCACGGATCATGTCCGGGAACAGACGGATAGGAAGAAAACGTGTCCGGATCGTAAAATAGATGCCGGTTGGGATCAGCAGAAGAATCAGAAGGGAGATTCCGAGACTGCCGCCGCCCGGGAGCGGAATCGTAAAAAGATCGCCCCAGAGAAAGTTGTAGACTGTGGTGATGAGATTGACAATCATGTTTTCAAAAACCCTCATTTCAAAATATTTGCGGCACTGTGAAACGTCAAAGCATAAAAGCACCGTTACCTGCTATTATATCGGTTTCTGTTTGGAATGTAAAGAAGGGAAGAGAAAAGATAAGAGGCAAATATCAGCTTTTTCCGAAACCAGAAAAAGTTGATATCTGCCTCTTAAAAATTTTTCAGTCGTATCAAAAGATCAGCCTGCGAGATGCAGCATCTCGATCAGGAACAGCCAGCTCAGGCCATAGAATGTAACGACAGCGACAAGGTCGTTGACCGTTGTGATCAGCGGGCCGGAAGCAACCGCCGGATCGATGTGGATCTTTTTAAAGAACAGCGGAATGCAGGTGCCGACGGCACTGGAAATCAGCATAGCCAGCAGCAGCGCGATACCGATGCAGGCGGAAACAGAAAATGCGAACATCATGGTCTTTCCCTTGAATAAGAAGATGAAAAGTCCGATGACAGCAAAGGACAGAACACCAAGCAGAAGACCATTGCAGAAACCGATGCGCATTTCCTTGAAAACAAGCTGTAATTTCTGTTTTCCGGTCAGGGACTCATCCATCAGGACACGGATGGTAACAGCCAGGGACTGGGTACCAACGTTTCCGGCCATGTCAAGGATCAGGGACTGGAAGGTCATGATGATCGGAAGGGTTGTGACAACCTGTTCGAAAATACCGACTACAGAAGAAACCAGCATGCCAAGACCGAGCAGGATGATCAGCCATGGAAGACGTTTTTTCATACTGTCTTTTAACGGCTCTTTTAAATCCTCCTCTGCGGTCAGACCTGCGAACATCGCGTAGTCCTCACCCATCTCATCATCAACCAGGTCGATGATGTTTGATGATGTGATGACACCGAGCAGGCGGTTGTCATTGTCGAGGACCGGAATAGAATCCTCGGAATAATCCTTCAGTTCTTCGATACACTCGTTGATCGGCTCCTCTGCATATACGTACGGGTAAGAAGTTACGGTCAGATCCTCGAGCGTCTCGTCGCGTCTTGCGATGATCAGGTTTTTCAGATCGATCGCTCCGTAAAATTTCTGCTGCGCATTGACAACAAAGATGGTAGAGATGTTGTCGTTCTTTGCGGCCTGATCGATCAGGCTGCTCATCGCCTGTTTGACATTCAGATCCTCGCGGATGATGATGCAGTTTGTCGTCATGCGGCTACCGATTTCATCTTCATCGAAGGAGGCGATCATCTCAATATCGTGGCGTACTTCCGGATCGAGCAGTTCGATCAGAAGTTTTTTCTTTGCTTTGTCGAGTTTCTGCAGAACCTCGGCCAGTGCATCGGTCTCCATTTTGGAGAGGATGGAAGCGGCTTTTTTGACATCCATCTCTTCGAGGTACTCGGCTACGTTGTCGGATTCAGCATACTCAAAAATATCGGACAGCATGTCCGTGTCCAGAATGCGGTACAGTTTGCATCGCTCCGGAACCGTTAAAAGCGGCAGAACATCTGCCAGGTCATTTTCGTGGTAATCTTCCAGGCGGCTGCCCATGACAGCCGGAGAAGAGTTACTGCGGATTGTATCCAGGATCTCCTGGGTATAATCCTGTACTCGTTTTTCCATTTTTTCGTTATCCTCCATTCTTTTTTTTGACAGCAGAAAAAAACATGCGTGCTGTCGGTGCGAAAAAGCATGTTGGAACCCTCACAGGGCAGTAAAAGCACACGAAAAAAGAACCAGAGAATTACGTTTCAAAACTGGTTTGGATCATGTGTCTTACTTCGGGTTTTCATAGGATAAGAAGGGAAAATATTTAAGATTAAAGCAGGACAGAAGGATGGCCGTCATCCTGCATATTTTCCGGTTCCCGTCCTATGCTGGTACTTCGCCCATGAGAATCACAACTATCCATTCTGTTCACCTGCCTTTTTTTAGAAATTTTTTGATCAAACAGCCGTTTTTGCCGGTCTGTTTCGCTTGAAATACGGGATTCAAAAATCATCCCTCAAGTATTCTAACTGCTTTCCAGAAAAAAATCAATTCCTATTTTGGTAAAATTTTCGCAACATTCTTATCTCGTTTCTGTTTCTCCTCGTAAAGCATTGCATCCGCATGCGCGAGCATCTCCGGAAGTGTGGAATCCATGTCTTTCGGAAGCAGATAAAAGCCGGTGGAAACGGTAATATTATATGCTTTTTCGTTCGTTCTATTAAAAATGTCGAATGCGGAGTGCAGCGTCCGGTACAGATCCCTGGACATTGTTTCGTCGGAACACGGAACAAGATATGCGAATTCATCGCCGCCGATGCGTCCGCAGACACCGCGTTTGCCGATGGAATCCTGCAGAAACTGTCCGACAAGGCGGATGGAGAAGTCCCTTTCTTCATGCCCGTATCGGTCGTTGATGATCTTTAAATTATTGAGATCCGCATAGACGGCAAGCAGGATGTGCTAAGAAAATAATTGCAATTGTCTAAAAAATGTTTGAGCTCTGAATTCACAGACAAAACTTTATAGAAACTTAAGATTTTCCTTTGCGGACCTAAAGATTCCTTTGGTACAGTAAGGATGAAAACAAAAGACATCTGGCAACTTGAGGGAATTTGCGGTACAATCATCTTTGAATCATGTGGGAGGTCCGGCGCGGAAAAAAAGTGCCGGAAAAGAAAAAATGAAAGGTGGAGAAAGAAGAAATGTACAACATTTTAGTATGTGATGATGATAGAGAGATTGTAGACGCCATTGAGATTTATCTGACCCAGGAGGGCTATCATGTGCTGAAAGCATATGACGGCATGCAGGCCATCCAGATGCTCGAGAGGGAGGAGATTCAGCTGCTGATTATCGACGTCATGATGCCGAAACTGGACGGCATCCGTGCGACGCTGAAAATCAGGGAAAAGAGCAGTATTCCGATCATTATTCTGTCCGCAAAATCAGAGGATGTGGACAAAATTCTGGGACTGAACATCGGCGCGGATGATTACGTGACGAAGCCGTTTAACCCGCTCGAGCTGGTGGCGAGGGTGAAATCTCAGCTGCGGCGCTACACGAAACTTGGAAATCTTCCGGCGGACGACGGAGAAAATGTGTATCAGGTCGGCGGGCTTCTCGTCAATGACGATTTAAAAGAAGTCAGCGTCGAGGGTGAACCAGTCAAACTGACCCCGATCGAATATAACATTCTCCTGCTGCTGGTAAAAAATCCAGGCAAGGTATTTTCGATTGAACAGATCTACGAGAGCATCTGGAACGAGGAGGCGATCGGTGCGGACAACACCGTTGCGGTCCACATTCGTCACATCCGTGAGAAAATCGAAATCAACCCGAAGGAGCCGCGCTATCTGAAAGTTGTATGGGGAATTGGGTATAAGATTGAGAAACAATAATAAGGAGTGAATAATTGTGAAAGAACGAAAACTCTACAGCCTGACGGGGAAGCTGATCGTTTTTCTTCTGCTGATCGTTTTTGCCGCCAGTGCGCTGTTCGGGGGCATTCAGACACTGATGCTTTCCAGCGTCGGCCTGACGCCGAATGCGGCAGCAAAAAAGTATGCGTTTGAAGAAACCACCGCATGCGGCACACTGGTGCAGCGGCAGCTTCATAACGTCATGAGCTACTATAATGATATGAGTAAATTCGGCACAAACGGTCGATACGACGGAACAAAAGAGATTGATTACCGTGCCTTTGCAACCGATGGAGAGGGAAGCGGCGGGATAAGTACAACGTACACCATTGACCAGCTTGTCAAGATGTACGATGACGGCAGCAGCGCAGACCTCAATGAGGTGGCAGCGTATACTGCGGACAATTATGCGACGAACGATGCCGGAATTGACAAAGAAGCCTATCTTGCATACGAAGATGGAACTGACGTGAGCCAGGAAACAGAAGAGACGGATGTAGCCGCACTCACCGAAGAAGTGAGCGCGGCAGATGCAGAGACGTTTGACAGCTTTTCCCCGGACGGCGAGGTCTACTTTCCTTCCGATAATGCAGTGAAAAGCCTGAAAGAGAAAAAAATTGATCCTGCTGATGTTTCCTCCCAGTTTTTGTATCTATACGATCAGGGAATGAGCCTGGAAACGCAGAAAACGAAAGCGGGAACGTACCTCTATGAGTACGCGGCGGCAAATCTGAAAAAGGTATCCATCCGCGATCTGTATATGACACTTTCCGGGGTCACGGAAGAAGTTGCTGCTTTTAAAAACCAGGAGAGCGGCATCAGCGTCGATGCGGACGATGCCAATCTCTGGTACTGTCTGGAGGATAAAGAAGGAAATATCTATACGAATGTGGATTCCTGGAAAAATGGTTACACAACAGCCATTGCGCAGAAATCGCCCTATCCGTTCGCCTTTGCTGTTGACCGGACCGGCGGTGCCGACAAAGTCCGTTCTTATGCAACAAGAAAAAACAGCCCGGCCGTGGAAGCAGCGAGAAGCTATCTACTGAACAATCAGATTGCAGATAATTATCAGAAGATCTTTGTTGCACTGGATCCGGATCTGGCAGCAAGCGACTATTTCTCCCAGTACAGTGAGATCTACAGCCAGTGGCTTCCGAAAATGCAGCTCCTTCTTCTGATGATTGCAGTTGGCGGAATCGGAACGCTGGTCTGCCTGGTCCTGTTCACACTGCAGGCAGGAAGAAATGGAAAAAACAAAGAAATCCGCCTTTACTTTTTCGATCAGTGGTACACGGAAATCGCAGCTGCAGCCGCCATCCTGATTGTGATGGGAGCAGTTGGAATCGTTGCTGTCTGCATCGAACTTTCCTACGGCGGCGTTCATTATATCCAGAATTTTGACGGAAACTACATCTACAGCGGATCCTATGGAAATGAAGCAGATACATGGCGAAGCCTGGTGGCCGCATCGGGCATCCTCGCCGGATTTCTGATCACACTGATTCCGTACTGCTCACTGGTGCGCCGGATCAAAGCACGCAACGTCTGGAAACAGTCGTTTTTGTACTGCGTCGGCCACCGGATCGTGTCTGCCGGAAGAACCTTCTATGAAGGCAGACAGGAGTCGGAGCGAACGATCCTTATGTTCTGCGTTTTCTGCGGCGTGCAGATCATTCTCTGCTGCGGCTTCGGAATGTTCGGCGTATTCCTTACCCTGGTGATGGATGCCGCAGTGCTGCTTCTTCTGCTGCGCGAGGCATCCGGAAGAAAACAGATTGAACATGGCTTAAAAGAGATTGCTGCGGGCGATCTGGATTACAAGATTGACCTGACGGAGCTGCAGGGGGAAGACAACCTTCAGCTTGCCGGAATTGTCAATTCGCTCGGAGAGGGAATGAAAGCGGCAGTGCAGGAGCAGATGAAGAGCGAGCGCTTAAAAGCGGATCTGATCACCAACGTATCCCACGATATCAAGACACCGCTTACTTCTATTATTAATTATGTCGATCTGCTGAAACGGGAAAATATTGAAAACGAGAAAGCGAAAGATTATATCCGCGTACTCGACGAAAAATCACAGCGCCTGAAACAGCTGACGGAGGACCTTGTCGAGGCATCGAAGATCAGCTCCGGAAATATTAAACTGGAATTCATGAACCTGAACCTGAATGAACTGGTACAGCAGGTGAACGGAGAATTTGCGGAGCGGTTCGAAGGCCGCAATCTCGACCTGATCTGTATTCTCCAGCCGGAACCGCTTCTGATCCGTGCGGACAGCCGCCGCATCTGGCGCGTGCTTGAGAACCTGTACGTAAATGTCTGCAAATATGCCATGCCGGGAACACGGGTTTATGTGGATGCCATCAAAAAAGACGGAAAGATTCAGCTCTCGATCAAGAACATTTCCGAGAACCCGCTGAACTTCCAGGCAGATGAACTGACGGAGCGTTTTATCCGCGGCGATGTCAGCCGGAGCACCGAGGGCAGCGGCCTGGGTCTTTCAATCGCAAAGAACCTAACGGTATTGCAGCATGGAAGCTTCAACATTTATCTGGACGGCGACCTGTTCAAGGTTACGATTACGTTTGATGAAGCTGTAAAGGAGAAAAAACCGATGCCTCCGATGATCGTACCGGAAGCGGTACAGGAGGAAGCACAGCAGGATGCCTGAGAAGTGTTGAAAAATAAAAGAGAATAGAAAACGACAACTCCCCGCCGGGAAACACGCAGCAGATGCGGTTCCCGGCGGGGAGTTGTTTATGAAATGCAGTTTATTTATTCGTCTGTTTCTGGCTGTTCAGCCGGGCTGGCAGATTTCTCTTCCGAAGCAGTTTCTGCAGCTGCGTCAGCCGGAGCAGCATCGGTGGTTTCAGCCGCAGCAGCGTCATTGGAACGATCAGTCAGTGGGCTTGGTCTGTCCATCGCTTCGAGTGCTCGTAAGGATTCTTCTTCCGGTGTCAGAACCTCTTTTTCTTCCTCCGGCATATAGAATGGGAAGATTTTGTTTACGAAGAACCAGGAGCATCCAAGCGCTACTGTAGAAAAGCCCAGAAGGAACATCAGAAGAATCAGATAGCTGACAATTTTTGTCGTGGAGAATACGTAGATCAGCAACGGACAGAGATTGACGAGCAGGATCATGATGGTCCACGGCAGATGGCGGATTGCCATCAGGATGGAGTTCTTGATCGTATTTTTTACGGTATTGTCAAAGCGGCTCAGGACCGGGAAAACATAGGACAGTACCATGGCTTCGAAACAGATCAGTACCAGGAAAACAAAACGCAGGTAGGTGATGGCGCCCGGCATTTTCATGACCAGCAAAAGATCGAGAATCAGGACAATCAGAACCGCCAGCAGGATGAGCCAGATAGCAGTTGCCTGCTTGAAGTTTTCACGGAACGATTTCCAGTAGGTACGGAAGATGTAGGTCTCCTCGTTTTTAATCATCTTCAGGGTGACGTAGTACATTGCTGTGAAGTTTGCGCCGATCGTCACAATCGGGATACACATAATAAGGAAAATAATGTTCAGCATCATCAGGTCGAAAACACGGCTCATGATCTGCGAGAACTTACTGTCCAGGCTGAAAAAACTCATAGTTTGTTCCTCTTTTCTGTTGAATTAAATCTGCCGCCGATCTGCGTTCCGGCTGGCAGACATTACCTAAAAGTATAGCGAATTTTTCAGAAAAAAGCAATGAAGAGAATATAAACTTTTCGTTTCGTCATTTTGTATAAGAGTGAACATTTTGTTTGTGCAAAGTGGACAGAAGAGAACGGTTCGAGAAAATCCGAAAGCAGAATTGCCAATCTGCCGGAGGAAAGTTTGTGTAATTGTGGCATGGTCGAATGCGGGTAGAAAAGGTATACTAATCCCATAAGCAAGAGAGATGCAAATGCAAAACTCATAATAAAACGCATGATGTTCATTTAGGGAGGATTCAAAAATGGCAAGTTTATCTTTACAGCACATTACAAAAAGATATCCGAACGGTTTTGAAGCAGTAAAAGACTTCAACCTGGAAATCGCTGACAAAGAGTTTATCATCTTCGTAGGACCATCTGGATGTGGTAAATCTACAACACTTCGTATGATCGCAGGTCTTGAGGAGATCTCCGATGGTACTCTGAAAATTGACGATAAAGTAGTAAACGATGTAGAGCCGAAAGACCGTGATATCGCAATGGTATTCCAGAACTACGCTCTGTATCCACACATGACCGTATATGATAACATGGCATTCGGTCTGAAACTGAGAAAAGTTCCGAAAGATCAGATCGACAAACAGGTTAAAGAAGCAGCTAAAATCCTTGACCTGGAGAAACTGCTTGACCGTAAACCGAAAGCTCTTTCCGGTGGTCAGAGACAGCGTGTTGCTATGGGACGTGCAATCGTACGTGATCCTAAAGTATTCCTTATGGACGAGCCTCTGTCAAACCTGGATGCAAAACTTCGTGTACAGATGCGTACCGAGATTTCCAAACTGCATGAGAGACTGGGCGCTACCATCATCTACGTAACACATGACCAGACCGAGGCTATGACACTTGGTACCAGAATCGTTGTTATGAAAGACGGAGTTGTTCAGCAGGTAGATACCCCGCAGAACCTGTACAACGCACCGGGCAACCTGTTCGTTGCAGGATTCATCGGATCTCCGCAGATGAACTTCCTGGATGCAAAAGTAAAAGTTAACGGAAACGACGTTACTCTTACTGTTGGTAAATACAACATGAAACTGCCGGCTTCCAAAGCAAAAGCTGTTATCGACGGCGGATATGACGGAAAGACCGTTGTTATGGGTATCCGTCCTGAGAACGTACATGATTCTCAGATGTTCATCGAAACTTCCAAAGACAGCGTAGTTGAGTGCAAGATCAACGTATACGAGCTGTTAGGTGCAGAAGTTTACCTGTACTTCGATTGCGAAGGCTTCCCAATGACAGCCCGCGTAGATCCTCGTACAACTGCAAGAAGCGGTGATACCGTTAAATTTGCTCTGGATATGGAGAAAGTTCATCTGTTCGACAAAGAGACAGAGATCACCATTACCAACTAATCCATATGAACATCAGCGCGTATGCGCAAACATAGAGAAAAGGATCGGCATCCGTTCGGATGCCGGTCCTTTTTGTATATGGTTACAGTTCACTGGTTCCCAGCGAACTGTAACATTCGCAGCCCTCATTTAAAGTTTTGCTTCGCAAAAGGAGGGCTGCTCACGCCTGAATCTCTTTCTTACGCAGCGAAACAGCAAGTGTTTCACTGCTGAGTGAACAGTAACTGCATATGCACGACCCTCCTTTTGCGAAGCAAAAAATAGTTGCCAATGAGAAAAAAATAAGCTATAGTTATAGATAAGACGCACCCTGGAGTAAAATACGCCAGGAGAAAGGAAGTGGCAGATTTGGTATCAAGTCAGGTATTACAGAAAACCCTTGATGAATTAAGAAATATTACGAGAATTGATTTATGTGTGACGAATACGGATGGTGTTCTGCTGGTGACCACATTCCCGGAAACCGCGATTGATGCAGAAAGCATCCGTTCTTTTGTATTATCCGCTGCGGACAGCCAGATTGTACAGGAATATCATTATTTTAAAGTATATGACAACCAGAATGTGGAGTATATTCTGATTTCTAAAGGAAGTAGCGACGATGCATATATGATCGGAAAGGTTGCCGTATGTGAGATTCAGAATCTTATCATTGCATACAAAGAGCGTCTGGACAAAAACAACTTTATCCAGAACCTTCTTCTCGACAATCTTCTTCTGGTGGATGTCTACAACCGCGCGAAAAAGCTTCGCATCGACACAGATGTGCGCCGCGTTGTTTACATGGTAGAGACGAAGCTGGAAAAAGACATCAGCGCACAGGAGACAGTAAAGAGCCTCTTTGCTTCAAGACCGAGAGATTTCATCACCGCAGTCGATGAGAAGAGCATTATCATTGTAAAAGAACTGAAGGATACCGACACCTTCGAGGATATGAACCAGACCGCAAGAATGCTGGTTGATATGCTGAATGCAGAGGCAATGTCCCAGGTACGTGTTTCTTACGGAAATCCGGTCAGCGAGATTAAGAGTGTTTCGCGTTCCTACAAAGAAGCGAAGATGGCGCTTGAGGTAGGAAAAATTTTCTACGCAGACAAAAACGTGGTACCATACAACAACCTCGGCATCGGCCGTCTGATCTATCAGCTCCCGATTCCGCTGTGCGAAATGTTTATGACCGAAGTCTTCGGCGAAAATCTGCCGGATACGTTCGATGAGGAAACACTGACCACAATCAATAAATTTTTTGAAAATAACCTGAATGTGTCCGAGACATCCCGTCAGCTCTATGTACACAGAAATACTCTGGTGTACCGTCTGGAGAAGCTCGAGAAGAGCACAGGACTCGACATTCGTAAATTTGACGATGCGCTGACCTTTAAAATTGCCATGATGGTCGTAAGCTACATGACGTATATGAACAACAGCGAAAATCTGTAAAACCGTTCAGAGCCGTACAGGATTGCGGGAGTGCAAAGCACGGAGCAATCCGGGTATCGAAGGGGTCAAAAGACTTTTTGACCCTAACATTTTATCAACAACAAGAGGAGAGGAACGACATGATTGAATTACTGAACACAGGTGCATACCTTGTCAACGGAATCGATATCATCCCGGATACAGAAGAAGGCCGCGCGGAACTCAAAGCGCGTACCGGCGCTGTGCCGTGTCCGGCGGATGCTGCAAAAGAAACCATTGCCTATGGAATCTTAAAAGACCACAATGTTTCCGGCAACATGGAAAATCTGCAGATCAAATTTGACAAACTTACATCGCATGACATTACTTTTGTTGGAATCATTCAGACCGCGCGCGCGTCAGGACTGGAAAAATTCCCGGTACCGTACGTGCTGACCAACTGCCACAACTCCCTTTGCGCAGTCGGCGGAACCATCAACGAAGATGACCACATGTTTGGTCTTACCTGTGCGAAAAAGTACGGCGGCGTCTATGTACCGCCTCATCAGGCAGTAATTCATCAGTTTGCCCGCGAGATGCTTGCCGGCGGCGGAAAAATGATCCTCGGATCCGACTCCCACACCCGTTACGGTGCACTCGGAACCATGGCCATGGGCGAGGGCGGACCGGAACTGGTAAAACAGCTTCTCTCCAAAACATATGATATCGCTATGCCGGGAGTGATCGCAATTTACATGACAGGCGCACCGCAGCCGGGCGTAGGACCGCAGGATATTGCACTTGCCATCATCGGTGCAGTCTTTGCAAATGGTTACGTAAAGAACAAAGTTATGGAGTTCGTAGGACCTGGCGTATCTTCCTTAAGCGCAGATTACCGGATCGGTGTGGACGTTATGACAACCGAGACAACGTGTCTGTCCTCCATCTGGAGAACCGATGAGAAGATCAGCGAGTTCTATCAGATCCACGGCAGAAGCGCAGATTACAAAGAGCTGAATCCTGGCGCGGTTGCTTACTATGACGGCGTTGTAAAAGTAGAACTCGACAAGATCAAACCGATGATCGCGATGCCGTTCCATCCGAGCAATGTTTATACCATTGAAGAGCTGAAAGCAAACCTCGATGACATCCTGAACGATGTAGAGAAGAAAGCAGCCATCAGCCTCGACGGAAAAGTTCCGTTCACTCTGAAAAATAAAGTACACGACGGAAAACTCCTGGTAGACCAGGGAATCATCGCAGGATGCGCCGGCGGCGGATTTGAGAACATCTGCGACGCAGCCGATATCCTGAAAGGCCACAGCATTGGCGACGATGCGTTCACCTTAAGTGTTTACCCGGCAAGTACCCCGATCTATATGGAGCTGGCAAGAAACGGAAAACTGGCAGACCTTTTGGAAACCGGTGCGATCGTAAAAACCGCATTCTGCGGACCGTGCTTCGGCGCAGGCGATACTCCGGCAAACAATGCGTTCTCAATCCGTCACTCCACCAGAAACTTCCCGAACCGCGAGGGATCCAAGATCCAGAACGGTCAGATTTCTTCCGTTGCCCTGATGGATGCACGTTCCATTGCAGCAACCGCAGCAAACAAGGGATTCCTGACCGCAGCAGACGAGTTCACCGGAACATACACGAAACCGGCATACCACTTCGACAAGAAGATTTACGAGAACCGTGTCTTCGACAGCAAGGGTGTGGCAGATCCGTCTGTAGAAATCCAGTTCGGACCGAACATCAAAGACTGGCCGGCTATGCCGCAGCTTGCCGAGAATCTGATTCTGAAGGTTGTTTCCGAGATCCACGATCCGGTTACGACAACCGATGAGCTGATTCCATCCGGCGAGACTTCTTCCTTCCGTTCCAACCCGCTCGGACTGGCAGAGTTCACCCTGTCAAGAAAAGATCCGGCTTACGTGGGACGTGCAAAAGAAGTACAGGTCGCAGAGAAAGCCATCCAGGAAGGAAACTGCCCGGCAGAGGCACTTCCGGAACTGAAAACGGTCTTCGCAGCCATCCATACCCAGTACCCGGATATCGACAAGACAAACGTTGGTGTCGGATCCACCATCTTCGCTGTAAAACCGGGCGACGGCTCTGCGCGTGAGCAGGCAGCTTCCTGCCAGAAGGTATTAGGCGGCTGGGCAAACATCGCCAACGAGTATGCAACGAAGCGCTACCGCTCCAACCTGATCAACTGGGGCATGCTTCCATTCCTGATCCCGGAGGGAGATCTGCCGTTTACAAACGGAGATTACATCTTTGTACCGGAGATCCGCAAGGCAGTGGAAGAGAAAGCCGATGTGATCAAAGCGTACGTTGTAAAAGACGGAGCACTTGTTCCGTTCGAGATGACGTTAGGCGCGCTGACCGATGATGAGAGAGAAATCATCTGTAAGGGATGCCTGATCAACTATTATAGAGGATAAGTATTTGAGAAAGAGCTGTGTGGCAGGAGAAAAGTCTGTTTCATAGCTCTTTTTCTGCGCACTTATTTGAAGCAAAATATCAGAAAACAATATAAAATTCAGAAAATAAACACAATAATTAAGAAAAGAAAAAGCGATATAAAAAAACAGTAAAAATATTTTAAAAATGTATTGACAAATACTGGCGGATCTGTTATATTAAAATTACAAAGAAACAAGAAAACAAAAACCTAACCAAGAGGTACAAAGAGAAAGACTTGGGACCCCCTTTTCAAGAGAACAAACCATTTTCATAGAAAGAGACGAGAAATCTTCTATAGAAGAATGGAAAAAAGGGAAAAGGAAGATGTTCTTAAGATGAGAGACTTCCGAAAGGAAAGAAAACCTGAGATAAAGATCCATACAAAAGAAGTTCGAAAGAAAACCTTTTGATAAACATGAGATCAGAGCAGATCTTAGGAAATCCTAAGGAAAAGATTTTCGGAGTGGAAATTTTAACCGCAAAGGAAAAGCCTCTGAAAAAGAACATCTTCCCGAAAAAAAGAAAATCTACAACAGGGAAATGGAAGAGAAACGATCTTTGAAATATCAAACGAAAGCGAAAACAAAGATCACAGATCGGTAAAGAAAGAAAACCAGTGAAAATCCTTGAAAGTAGAGAAAAAACTGAATATGGAAAATAAAGAAAAAGCGGTCGCTGTATCAGAAAAAATGATTGGTATGGCGATCGCTTTCTGTGTTGTGTAATTCGTCCGCCGGGCATGTTTTTCTTGACAGATGCGGCGGAAATGGTGCATACTTCTTAAAGCATAACAGCGGAGAAATCCGTGTATCGAAAATAAGAAGTCAGGACAGGAGAAGAAAGTGGCTGGATTTTGCAGAGAAGATATTTTAATGGAAGATAACGATATTCTTGTTGTTCACAAGCACGCGGGTATGGCAGTGCAGAATGCGCGGATGGGACAGATGGATCTGGAGCATGCGCTGCTGAATTATTTGGCGAAGCAGGCAAGGGCGGAAACACCGGGTCAGGCGCGGACTCAGATTCCATATCTGGCGGTCGTTCACCGGCTCGATCAGCCGGTTGAGGGCGTGCTGGTGTTTGCAAAAAACAAAGACGCCGCAGGAAAACTGGGACGGCAGGTGAAGGACGGGACGATGAAGAAAGAGTATCTCGCCGTCTGTGAGGGAAAAATCGAAAAACAGGGCGTGCAGAAGTTTGAGGATTTCCTTGTAAAAGACGGACGGAGCAACACATCCCGCGTCGTACAGCCAGGCACCGCCGGAGCGAAAAAAGCGGTGCTGGAATATGAAGTGATAAGGACACAGGAGAACCGAACCCTGGTGCAGATCCACCTCGGAACGGGCCGCCACCACCAGATCCGCGTCCAGTTTTCCCATGCGGGATATCCGCTGGCGGGTGATGCAAAATATGGGGCGAAGGAGAAAGGATCTCTGGCGCTGTGCGCGCATCATCTCGAGCTGAAGCATCCGCGGACAGGCAAACGGCTTTCGTTTACCGTAAAACCAGAAGGTGAAATCTTCCACAGCTTTGTGTAACTATTCAGAACTATGTGAAATTGCAAAAAAGTTCAGAAAATCATAAGAAAACAGGACTGGACTATTTTTACGGTTTGTGTATAATAGAGAAAGGTTATGTAACAAAACTGTAAAAAGTAATGGAAAATGATTCATCAGGCAAAGCAGAAAGGGAGAATTATGAAACGCAGAATGATTGCAGTACTGCTTTCCGGAATCCTGCTGTGCTCGGCAGCTGGATGCGGAAAAGAAGCAGTGACAGACAAGAGCACCGCAGCATCGTCGTCTCAGGAAGTGACAGAAACTCCGGCGGCAGAAGAAAGCCCGGAGGCCTCATCGTCCAGCGCAGATTCTACAGCAGAGTCAGCCAGTGCATCCACATCTTCTGAAAGCTCTGGAGATGAAGGAAAAGAAGCAGACAAAAAACGAATAGAAATCACCGTTCCGCACAAAGACGGCATGGAAGCATTGTACGACACCGTGGATGGACTTAACGTTGAAAAAGGCTCTTACATCGCCGTGGTTGCAAAAGACTTAAGTGCCGGTTTTTGGAAAGCCGTAAAAGCCGGTGCGCAGCAGGCACTTGACGATCTGAACGCCTCGCTTGGCTACACCGGAAACGACAAAGTTTATATGACATTTGAAGGCCCGGAAAATGAAAGTGACACCAACTCTCAGATCAATATCATCGACTCTGTCATTTCGGAAAATCCGGACGCGCTGATCCTTGGTATCATTGACCAGCAGTCGGGACAGGCACAGATGGAAGAGGCTTCCGACAGCCAGATTCCAGTCATCATCGCGGATTCCGGTATCGAGAGTGATCTGATCACCTCGACATGTGCGACTGATCACGCAGCGGCAGCAAAGCTTGCGGCAGATCATCTCTGTGAGGCCATCGGCAACAGCGGAGAGGTTGCGATTGTTGCACATCAGTACAACACCGAGAGCAGCGTAGAGCGCGTGGAAGCATTTAAAAAAGAGATCGAAGAAAAATATACCGATGTGAAAGTGGTTCAGGTGAATTACGGAGATGGAGAAGAATCCATCGCGGACATGCTGAAAAATACACTTGAAACCTACCCGGCTCTGAAGGGCATCTTCTGTACGAACGAAGACATGGCAGACCAGACGCTGGATGCGCTGGCAGATATGGAAAATACTGAGCAGATTCAGATTGTCGGTTTTGATTCCGGTGAAAAACAGCAGAAAGCGATCCAGGAGGGACGCGAGTACGGTACCGTAACGCAGAATCCGTACGGTCTTGGCTATGCGGCAATCGTGGCGGCCGTCCGCGCGATTCAGGGACTTCCGGTAGATCAGAAGATCGATACGGGATATCAGTGGCTCGACAAAGACACGATCGATCTGGAGACAAATCAGAAGTATCTTTATAACTGAAAATCAGGATAAAAAATGAACCCGGCAGACAAGGGAATGTTCCTTTGCCTGCCGGGTTTTCTGCGCTGCAGTGCGGATTACGAGTTCTGATCGTCTTCGTAAATTCTCTGTACCTCTTCGGAAATCTGCTGCCGGATCGCGGAGAGATCGACATCCGGGATGCCGTCCTCGGTGATCTGCGGTTTGGAAGGAGAGGTATACGGCTTCGTGTCGCCCATGGAAGCTTTTGGGGATGTTTCTTCTTCGTCAAACTCCTCCGGAGCGGCCGGTTTTGCGGATGGCCGGCGGCGGATGATTTTCGGAAGATCTTTCTCATCGTCGTCATCGTCAGGTTCTTCCGGAACAAAACGGAAATCGTACATGGTGTTCTGCGAAACACGGGTACGGTTCGACGGTTTCTGATAGCTGCGGTACGGATCTCTTGCGTTGCCGGAAGAAGAGGAAGAGGAGCCGCGGCGTTTCTTTTTCTTCTTTCTGGATGGAAGAGGATCGAAACCGGATCTGCGCTTCCGTCTGGCGCGCGCTTTTGCACGGTGTTCGCGTTCTTCTTCGTCGTCATCCTCCCAGTAGTCCGCCTCTTTCCACGGTTTAAACTGGAAGAGCATGCCTGCTGCGGCGAGAATGGCAGAGACAATCCAGAACATCATGTTCAGATCGAGGTCCTTGAAGAAATATGCCATGCGGATCGTCGTGAGGGCGCCGCAGATGGAGGTGACCAGGATTACGGAAATGCGTTCGAACGGAACGCAGATCAGGCTGATCACGAAAGCGACGAGGGCGACGAGTCCATAACCTGTGATATCGTTTGGATTAACGAGATGCCAGAGGCAAAAGCCGACGAGCCCGCAGATCAGAAGAAAAAGTCCGATCCGGTAGAGGACGAAGGCAATGATTGCGGTCAGAAGACCGGTGCCGACGGCAAGCGCCAGGGTGATCGTCGTGGTCTGATTCGTGTAGGTACCCGCTGCATAACCAGCGGCCGCGCCGAGAAAAAATCCGGGAATGACGCTCCAGAGTTTGCGGAGCGCATAGCCGAAGAAACAGTTCAGCAGGGCAAAAACAATCACAATCAGAAGAAGCTGCTGCTGGTAAACACCCATGACGTCCCGGACTTTATCGAGACCGCCAAGCAGCGTGTTGATGTTAAAAGCTTGCATATTCAGATTCATGATATTCACTCCTATATGATGTATCGGAAAAATAGATACAGGTTGTATTTTAGTACGGAACGGCGGTTTTGGCAAGTGAAATTGTGTTTGAGATCTGGAAAACGGCAGAATGGCGGCGGTGTGCATATGGTATAAGGAAGAGCAAAAAGGAAATAAAACAGGCATGAATCAGGATAGAGTGTATGAAAATAGAAGAAATTCCTATCAGGGAAATCCGATGGAGCGGCCGGAGCCGTTTTTTGCGGCACAGCCCTTATGGGGAAGAAGTATGGAGGAGCAGCAGGAAGCGCGGGAACGGCAGCGGATGCAGTCGTATTATTCCCGGACGGCATCTGATCTGCAGAGGCTGGTGGAGGCAGAGTGTGACCGCATGGATTACCGCGGCAGCATGATGTACGACGAATTCCCGGACCGGCTCATGATGGAGCACACCTGCCGGAATATCGCACGTCAGTACAGCAGGGAAAACGGCGGGAAGGATGAGAAAACGGCAGAAGAGGAACTGCTCGATTTAATCGGCGTTCTTTTTTATAATGAAATGTTCCGGAGGCGGAGCAGGAGGAAACATTATTACAATCTGTGGCTTTAAACCGCGCCATAAAGTAATAAGAGGGTAACACATTTTTAATAATTTTTTTGTTGTGGTTTTGCGGAAAACAGATTACAATATTAGCGGGGTTGTAAGGGGCTTTATTACACATGTTTACAAACGATTCAGGAAGTTTGGAGAGTATAAATGGAATTACAGAAATTATTACAGGATGAAATCCGGGAAGGGCTGTACCGTATCACGATCAGCGGTCCAAGAGGGGACAGTGAAGTGTCCAAAGTGAGAATACGCCCGGTTGAAATAAAAGGAAAACTGCTCTTTCAGTGCCAGGAGACCGTCGGCACGAAGGAGTTTCATAAAAATATGACAAAAGACGATGTGATCACCCGGATCAGCGACTGGATGAACGGAACCTTCAAGCAGATGCAGCTCGAATCCGACACCTGCACAGCATCCGTTCTGGTCAGCAAAAAGGGAACGATGACGATCAAAAAGAAACCGCATATGAAAGGAACCGGCAAACCCGTCAATCTGGCGCACAACCGGAAGAAACGGTATATTCTGGAAGAAGGAATCCCGGTTCCTTTTTTACAGGATCTTGGTGTTATGACAAAAGAAGGCAAAATCGTGCGGACCCGCTACGACAAGTTCCGCCAGATCAACCGCTTTCTGGAGTTCATCGAAGATATCCTGCCGCAGCTCCCATCGGACCGCGAGATCACGATTCTCGATTTCGGCTGCGGAAAATCGTATCTGACGTTTGCGATGTATTATTACTTCCGCGAACTGAAAAAACTGGATGTCAATATCATCGGACTTGACTTGAAAGAGGATGTCATCGCAATCTGCAACGGACTGGCGGAGAAATACGGCTATGAAAAGCTGCATTTCTATCAGGGTGACATCGCTTCTTATACCGGCCGCGACGAGGTCGATATGGTGGTGACGCTGCACGCGTGCGACACGGCGACTGACTATGCGCTGGAAAAGGCCGTCAAATGGAATGCAAAAGTTATTCTTTCCGTTCCGTGCTGCCAGCATGAGCTGAACCGCCAGATTGCAAACAAAGAACTGTATCCGATCATGGATTACGGCATCTTAAAAGAGCGCATGGCGGCGCTTCTGACCGACGGAATCCCGGCAAAGCTTCTGGAGAATGCAGGCTATGAGACACAGATTCTCGAATTCATCGACATGGAGCACACGCCGAAGAACCTTCTGATCCGCGCGGTAAAACGCCAGGAAGGCTCGAAAAAACTGCCGGAAGAACTGAAAGTGTGCATGGAAGCGTACCATGTGAAGCCGACACTGGCAGACCTCCTCACAGAAAAGGAGGAGCCGTGATGAATAAAAGAGCAGCAAGGATTCTGATCCTTTTTCTTGTTTTTGCCGCATCAGTCGGTGTGTTCACACACCTGATGAGCCACGAGACGACGGAGAATGCGACCGATCTGGACGCAGCGAGTCTTCCGGTGCTGTACATGAAGACCGCGGACACGACAGTGAACCGCATGTACGGATACCGCCAGGAGATGAACGGCGTAACGACAAGAGAAAACCTGACACCGCTGCCGATGGACCGTTCGCTTACGCTTGAAATTGATGCGAAGGGACAGAAAATTATAAACGTGACCTATACGGTGGAAAGCACAGACGGCGGAGCGCTGATTGAAAACTCGGTGCTGAAATCGTTTGACGAGGACGGAAGCTATCTGAAAGCAGACTTCCAGTTAGAGACCGCGATTCTGATGAATCAGGAATATACGCTGAAGCTCGAGGTTGCCTACGGAAACGGCCAGTCTGCCTGGTATTACACCCGCATTGTACAGCGCAACGGCGTGGAGGTCGGCGATTATCTGGCCTACACGCAGATGTTTGCGCAGACATGCCTGGATAAAACGCAGGCGGAAGCGCTCGTTCCGCAGCTTGAGCCGGATGAGACGGGGGATAATTCTTCGTTCCTCAATGTCAACATTCATTCCAGCCTCGACCAGATTTCCTGGGGAAGCCTCGCACCGACGATCGTACAGCAGCCGGTGCAGCAGATCAAAGAAGCGAATGAGACGACGACCAGCATCAAACAGGAGTACATGATCAGTGCGCAGGATGAGAACGGACAGACGGAGTATTATACCGTAAGCGAGTTCTACCGGATGCGAGAGTCCGACGGAGAGATTATTCTGCTGGACTTCGAGCGGAGCGCACAGCAGATCTTTGATCCGGAGCTTGGTGTTCTGACGAAATCCGGCATTAACCTCGGTGTGACCGGCGAGGATACCAAGTATGTGACGAATACGGCAGGTGATATTGTCGCATTTGTAGTAAACGGTGATCTCTGGTGCTACAACCGCAGCGCCAACAAGACGATCCGCGTTTTCAGCTTCCGTGAGAACGGCAGCATGGATGACCGGGAACAGCACGGAGAGCATGATGTCAACATTGTACGTGTGGATGATGCGGGCGATGTGACGTTTGTTGTTTATGGCTATATGAACCGCGGAAACCACGAGGGTGAAGTGGGAGCAGCCGTTTACTATTATCGCGCCGAGCGGAATGTGGCAACCGAGGAGATTTTCGTTCCGGCGGATATTTCCTACGAGATGCTGAAAAAACAGCTCGACCGCCTCTCCTACGTCAACAAGCAGAGAGAGATGTATCTCTATCTGAATGAGAACCTGTGTAAGGTAGATATTGAAACCGGCACGACGACGGTGGTCCGGGAAAGTATCCCGGAGGACTGCTTTGTAGTATCGGAAAGCCAGGAGAGCATCGCGTGGATGGATGCGGACAATGCAAGCAGTGCGATGAACATCACCGTGATGAATCTGGAGAGCGGGGAAACGCAGCGCTTTGCGGCGGATGACGGACAGAAGATCCGGGCACTTGGCTTTATCAATGAAGACTTTGTCTATGGTATGGCAAACGACAGCGATATTTTAAAAGATATTTCCGGCAATGAAGTTTTCGCTATGCATACGGTGCGGATTGTCAGCATCGACGGAAACGTGAAAAAAGAGTATCACCAGGACGGCTATTATGTGACAGGTGTGTCGATTTCGGACGGCCTTCTGGAGCTGGACCGCGTGGTACGCCAGGAAAACGGCTATGCGGATGCGCCGGAGGATCACATCATGAACGGCGAGCAGCAGAGCCAGGAACTGGTGACGGGCCGCCTGGCAACGGTGGACGACAGAAGAGAGCAGCAGTTCCTTCTGGAATTCTCGACGAGCGGCAAAACACAGTCGCTTCTGACACTGACACCGAAATATATCTATTCAACCTTACGGACCGATCTTACGATGTCGTACGACACGGGCAGCGCAGATCTTTACTATGTATATGGAAAAGGAAAACTGATCGCCATTTTAAGCTCCCCGGCCGAGGCCGTACAGCTTGCCGATGAGAATGTCGGCGTTGTGCTGAACAGCAGCCAGTCCTATGTGTGGGAGCGCGGAAACCGCCAGCAGGGCATGCGCCTCGACGAGACAACGATGCCGTCGGGATTCCAGAGTGCATCTCTGGACGAAAACGTGCTGAATGAGTCACTCGGTGATGATTACGAACTGCTGAACCTGACGGGCTGCACAAGAGAAGAAATTCTCTACATGATCAGCAGCGGCTACGGCGTTGTTGTAAAGACCGGCGCGAACGAGAGTCTGCTTCTGACCGGATACGATATTTTTGGAAATTCCTGGCTGTATAACCCGGCAACGGGCGAGACAACTGCACTTTCTGACGATGACAGCGATGCATTGTTCGCACAGAACGGCAATGTCTTCATCAGTTATATTAAAAAAGTAAAGATCGAGTGATTTGCGGGGTTTTCTAATGACGCAAAAAGTGCTAGAATAAAGAAAGCACTATGAATATTTAGGGAGAAAAAAGACAATGAAACTTACAACCATCCGAGAGATTTATAAAAACCGGGAAGTATACCTGGACAAAGAAGTAACCGTAGGCGGCTGGGTGCGCAGCGTACGTGATTCCAAAACCTTTGGTTTCATCGTTCTGCACGACGGAAGCTATTTCGAAACCCTGCAGATCGTATACCACGATGAGATGGAAAACTTCGCTGAGATTTCCAAAATGAACGTCGGCGCAGCCATCATCGTAAAAGGTACCCTCGTTGCTACCCCGCAGGCAAAACAGCCGTTTGAGATTCAGGCGGCAGAAGTTACCGTAGAGGGCGTTTCCGCACCGGATTACCCGCTGCAGAAAAAACGCCACTCCATGGAATACCTTCGTACCATTTCCCATCTGCGTCCGAGAACCAACACCTTCCAGGCAGTCTTCCGTGTTCGTTCCCTCTGCGCCTATGCGATCCATCAGTTCTTCCAGGAGAGAGACTTCGTTTATGTCAATACCCCGCTGATCACCGGAAGCGACTGCGAGGGAGCCGGCGAGATGTTCCAGGTAACCACCATGGATCTTGACAATATTCCGAAAACCGAGGACGGCGCTGTTGATTTCACACAGGACTTCTTCGGAAAGAAGACAAGCCTTACCGTAAGCGGACAGTTAAACGGCGAGACCTTTGCACAGGCATTCCGCAATATCTACACCTTCGGACCGACTTTCCGTGCAGAGAATTCCAACACCACCCGCCACGCAGCTGAGTTCTGGATGATCGAGCCGGAAATCGCATTCGCTGATCTGGAGGACGATATGGAGCTTGCTGAGGCAATGCTGAAATATGTCATCCGCTACGTTATGGAGCATGCACCGGAAGAAATGCAGTTCTTCAACAGTTTCGTGGACAAGGGACTGATCGAGCGTCTGAACCATGTCGTAAATTCTGAGTTCGGCCGTGTAACCTACACCGAGGCTATCGAGCTTCTGGAGAAAAACAACGACAAATTCGATTACAAAGTATACTGGGGATGCGATCTGCAGACCGAGCATGAGCGTTATTTGACCGAGCAGATCTTCAAGAGACCGGTTTTCGTTACCGATTATCCGAAGGAGATCAAAGCGTTCTACATGAAGCTGAACGATGACAACAAGACCGTTGCCGCTATGGACTGTCTGGTTCCTGGCATCGGAGAGATCATCGGCGGAAGCCAGCGTGAGGACGACTACGAGAAACTGCTTGGCCGTATGAAAGAGCTGGGACTTGCTGAGGAAGATTACGGATTCTATCTGGACCTCAGAAAATATGGTTCTACCCACCATGCAGGATTCGGACTGGGATTTGAAAGATGCGTCATGTATCTGACCGGAATGGGCAATATCCGCGACGTCATCCCGTTCCCGAGAACAGTAAACAACTGCGAGCTGTAATTACGAAAAGTGATATAGAAACTTAAAAAATACGGATGCCGGGTGCAGTGGAATCCAATGTGGATTTGGTGTGCCTGACGTCCGTATTGTAGTAATGGAGAAAATGAATCCAGAAAGGGGTATGCGCCTATGCGGTTTATTCATATTGCGGACGTGCATCTTGGCATGCAGCCGGATGCGGGATTTCCCTGGAGCGAGGAGCGCGGGGAGGCCATCTGGGAGAGCTTCCGGCGGATCATCCGCCTGGCCGGTCGGGAAAAGACGGACTTTCTGTTGATCGCGGGAGATCTGTTCCAGCGTCAGCCGCTGCTGCGGGAACTGAAAGAGGTTAATGATCTCTTTGCTTCCATCCCGGAGACGATCGTCGTGCTGATTGCCGGAAACCACGATTATGTGAAGCGGGAGAGCTTTTACCGCGGTTTCGACTGGGCAGACAACGTGGTAATGCTCCTGTCGCCGGAGCCGGAGTGTGTTGAAGTTCCGGAGAAGAAGACGGCGGTGTACGGATGCAGTTACGACAAAAAAGAGATCCTGGAAAACCGGCTGGACGGCGTGCGGCCGGAGGGAAAAATGAAATATCATCTGCTGCTCGCGCACGGCGGCGATGCCCGCCACATGCCGTGGAATCCGGGCCGCATGGCGCAGGCTGGGTTTGATTATATTGCGTGCGGGCACATTCATAAGCCGGGGATTCTTATTCCCGACAAAATGGCATACGCAGGCGCACTCGAACCGACGGATGAGACGCAGTTGGGGCCGCACGGCTACATCCGCGGAACAGTGGACGAGCACGGCACGCGGATTCAGTTTGTGCCGTTTGCCAGATATGAGTACGAAGATCTGGTGTTGAACGTGACGGAGGATCTGACACAGTATGCGCTGGAGACGAAGCTGAAACAGGAGCTGGCGCTGCGGGAGGATGGGAAGATCCGAAAAATCATCCGCCTGAAACTTGTGGGACACCGTGCCGCCGAGCTGGAATTTTCTCCGAAACGGCTGCTGGACTGCGGCAGAGTCATCTCCGTGGAGGATAAAACACGTCCGGCATACGATCTGGAACAGCTGAAGAAAACGTATGGCGCTAGTCTGATCAGCGCCTATATTGAAGCATTTGAAACAAAGACGGATGCGCAGTCACAGAAGGCGCTCGACTATGGTCTCGAGGCGCTGCTGGCGGCACGCAGGAACGGCTGAAAAAAGATTGCGGGAGGCATAGAAGATGAAAATAGAAAAACTGGAAATCCGCAATTTTGGAAAAATGCAGAACCGCACACTGGAATTTTCCGATGGGATTCAGCTCATCAGCGGGGAAAATGAGAGCGGAAAATCGACCGTCCATACCTTCATCCGCAGCATGCTGTTCGGCATGACACGCGGCCGGGGGCGGGCGGCAAAAAATGATGTCTACAGTCGTTATGAGCCATGGGAAAATCCGGCATACTATGCGGGAGAGATGGTGCTTGAAAGCGGCGGCAAACGGTTCCGCCTGACACGGAATTTCGGGCGGCAGAACGCCAATGCAAAGCTGGTGTGCCTGACGGACGGCGAGGTGCTCTCCGTGGTGGACGGCGATCTTTCCATGCTGCTCGGCGGTGTCAGTGAGATTGTGTATGATAATACGGCTTCGATCGGGCAGTTAAAAGGCAGAACCGAGGAAGGGCTTGCGGATGAGCTGCGGAACTATATGGCAAATTACCAGGGGAGCAGCGATGGAGAGCTAGATGTGGCGGCGGCGCTGGATCTGCTGAAGCAGAAGAGAAAGCGCCTGGAGCAGGAACAGAAAAAGACGCTGGCGGGACTGGAAAAACGGAAGGAAGAACTTGAGACGAAAATTTCCGTTTTTACGGAGGAGTGCCGTCAGAGCGAGGAGAATCTGCAGCAGGCGAAAGAGCAGATGAAGCGGGATATCTATCAGAAGGATGTGCCGATCGAACGGGTGCGGAAGATGAAAAAAGAATCTCGGAAGAGCCGCAAATGGGGTGCCGCGTGCGTGGCGCTGGCTGGATTTCTCTTGTTCTTATGCATTCTGCAGTTCTTCCATATTGATTCGCTGCTGACGAGAACGGGACTCGGGCTTGCGATTGCGGCGCTCTTGTATCTGGCGTACAGTCTGTTCCGTCACCGGAAAACGGAGGTCGAGCAGGTCGTGACGGAGCCGGAGGAGCAGGCGATCCGCCGCCAGCAGTGGAATGTGGACCGCCTGAAGCAGGAGCTGGGGCAGAAACAGACGGTGCTGTCGAACTTGCAGAGTGAATACGAAGAGCTCTGCATTTCCATGACGGAAAAAGATCATCTGCAGGAAGAACTCGATGCGCTTTCCCTGTCGGGGGAGACGATCCAGAGTCTCTCCGTACAGATGCAGAGCCGGATCGGCGACCGCTTAAAACAGCAGATGTCAAAAACGCTGTCATCGCTGACGAATGGCCGCTATCTGCAGGTGAATATGGATGAGAATCTGCGGATCGGCCTTCACACCGCAGACGAATATGTGCCGCTTGAACAGGTCAGCCGCGGCACGATCGAGCAGGCGTACTTTGCGCTCCGCATGGCGGCGATGGATGTGCTCTGCGGCGAGGAGGAGCTGCCGGTGATTCTCGATGAATCGTTTGCGTTTTACGATGAAAACCGGCTGAAAGAAACTTTGAAATGGCTGGCGGAAAACCGGACGCAGGTGCTGCTCTTTACGTGTCAGAAGCGGGAGGAGGAAGCACTCTCGGAGATGGGAATTCCGTACCGGAAAATTGTGCTTTAAGTAATGCGGCTCGCAGAGAATCGGTGAGTTGTGGTTTGGAAATAAAGGAGAATAGAAGTTATGCTGACAATAGGATGTCATTTATCATCGTCCAAAGGATATCTTGCCATGGGAAAAGAGGCGGTGTCCATCGGGGCGAATACCTTTCAGTTTTTTACAAGAAACCCGAGAGGAAGCAAGGCGAAAGCCATCGACGAGGCGGATGTCGCAGCGTTTCTTTCTTACAGTAAGGAGCATGGAATCGAGCGCATTTTGGCACATGCGCCGTACACGCTGAATCCGTGCTCGAAGGATGCGCACACGAGAGAGTTTGCATGGATGACGATGGCGGATGATCTGAAACGGATGGAGTATACGCCGGGAAACTGCTACAATTTCCACCCGGGCAGTCATACCGGACAGGGGGCGGAAGAGGGAATCCGTCTGATTTCGGAGATGCTGAATGAAATTTTAAAACCGGAGCAGACGACCACGGTGCTGCTTGAGACGATGGCAGGAAAAGGAACCGAAGTCGGCCGCTCGTTTGAGGAGCTGGCGGCGATTCTGGAGCGCGTGGAATTAAAAGACCACATGGGTGTCTGCCTAGATACGTGCCATGTGTACGATGCGGGATACGATATTGTGGATCACCTCGATGATGTGCTTGAGAGGTTCGACCGCGTGGTAGGACTTTCGAAGCTGAAAGCGGTTCATCTGAACGACAGCAAGAATCCGTTTGAGAGCCATAAGGACCGCCATGAGAAGATCGGCGAGGGATCGCTGGGACTTGCGGCATTTGAGCGGATTGTGACACATCCGGCGCTGGCGGGACTGTCGTTCTATCTGGAAACACCGAATGAGCTGGACGGATATGCAAAAGAGATCGCGCTGCTGCGCGGGTTTGCGAAATAGAGGAAGAAGGTAAGAGAAAGTGGAAAACACGAGAGAGAAGAATAAAAGATCTGACGGAAGAAAAAAGACGTATTTCGACAGGGAAAATAAAAAGAAAGCTGTTCGTATCGAGAAAACAAAGAGCGTGGCACCGGAAAAAGGAAAGCAGAAAAAGAGTTCATCATCGTCGAAATGTCCTTATCAGAAAAAATGCGGCGGATGCACATATCTGAACCTCTCCTACGAAGAGCAGCTCGCGAAAAAAGAGCAGTTCCTGAAGAAGACTCTGAAGGGCATCGTCCCGGTCAAAGGCATGGTTGGCATGGAAAATCCTTATCATTACCGGAATAAAGTCAATTCCGCCTTTGCACGCAAAAAAGACGGAACGATCATATCCGGCATTTATGAAAAGGGCACACACAAAGTGGTTCCGGTCGATGAGTGCCTGCTCGAGGATCAGCGTGCCGATGCCATCATCTGCGATATCCGCAGTCTGCTGAAGAGCTTCAAAATCATGATCTACAACGAGGACAGCGGCTACGGCCTCCTGCGCCACGTCATGGTGCGCACCGGCTTTGCTTCCGGCGAGATCATGGTCGTCCTCGTCTGCGTATCACCAGTCTTCCCGTCAAAAAACAACTTCGTAAAGGCCCTGCGCAAACTCCACCCGGAGATCACCACGATCGTACTGAACGTCAACGACCGCACCGACAGCATGGTACTCGGAAAACGCGACATTGTCCTCTTCGGACGCGGTTACATCGAGGATGAACTCTGCGGCTGCACCTTCCGCATCTCCCCGCAGTCCTTCTACCAGGTCAACCCGGTTCAGACGAAAAAACTGTACGAAAAAGCCATCTCCCTGGCCGGCCTCACCGGAAACGAACGCGTCCTGGACGCCTACTGCGGAATCGGAACCATCGGCCTCATCGCATCCCGCGATGCCAGAGAAGTCATCAGCGTCGAACTGAACCCGGACGCCGTCCGCGATGCCGTAACAAACGCCAAACGAAACCAAATCAAAAACGTCTCCTTCTACCAGAACGACGCCGGCGCCTTCATGGTCTCCATGGCCGAAAAAGGCGAAAAAGCCGATGTCGTCTTCATGGACCCGCCAAGAGCCGGCAGTGATGAAGCCTTTCTGTCCTCTGTCGTAACCCTTTCACCGAAAAAAGTGGTCTACGTCTCCTGCAATCCGGAGACATTGGCGAGAGACCTGCGGTATCTGACGAAACACGGATATAAGGCAGAAGAGGCATGGGGGTATGATATGTTCGCGTGGTCGGAGCATGTGGAGACGGTAGTCTTGATGTCAAAACAAAGAAATAAGGACCAGCTTCCAGGTCGAGACGGTGAAATCCGGCAACTCAACTCCCTGCGAGTGTATGGCCAATCAGAGGTCAGAGCGGATGGATTGTGTAGGAGTTGAGCGTTCTTCACTGTCTCAACTGTCGAGACAGTAGCAGAGAGCAGCAATGTAAAAGTGCCTTACATTATTTGGATGCTGAGAAGACAGAAATTTCGTGAAACAGACGAAGAGGCTTGTCTGAAAAAAGAAGGAATGAAAAAACAGGAGAGGAAAAAAGAAACATGGCAGTAAATAAAAATGGAATCGTAGTATTAGGAGCAGTTTTTGTGGATATCAAAGGTTTTCCAGAGGACATCTACGTCCCGGACGGCAGAAACGCCGGCCATGTCGAATACATCCACGGCGGTGTGAGCCGAAACGTGGTGGAGGATATCGCAAACCTGGAACTGCGCCCGACCTTCCTTGGAATCGTGGATAATACCGCACTCGGCGAGGATGTTGTGCGCAAACTGCAGCGCCACAAAGTCAATACCGAATACATGAAAGAAATCCCGAACGGTATGGGAACATGGCTTGCTGTCTTCGATCACAACGGTGACCTGGCGGGCTCCATTTCCCAGCGCCCGAACCTGATGCCGATTCTCGATATTCTGGAAGAAAACGGAGATGAAATTATCGAAAACTGCGATTCCATTGTGGCAGAGATCGATATGGACAAAGAGATCATCAAAAAGCTGGTACAGCTCTGTGAAAAATACGATAAAAAATTGTACGGCGTTGTCAGCAACATGAACATCGCAGTCAGCAGAAGAGATCTTCTGCAGAAATTTGACTGCCTGATCTGCAACCAGATCGAGGCAGGCGTTTTCTTCTCCGATGATTACAGCGAAAAAACACCGGCCGAGATGGAAAAGATTCTCGCCGAGCGTCTGAAAGCGGCAAATGTTCCGGCCATGGTCGTAACAATGGGCGGCGACGGAGCGGTTTATGCGGAAGCAGACGGAGAGAGCGGCTTCTGCCCGGCGCAGAAAGTACAGGTAAAAGATACAACAGGAGCCGGTGATGCGTTCTGCGCAGGTGTTTCCGCCGGTCTGACCTATGGAAAAACGCTTGGCAAGGCAGTTGAAATCGGTACGCGTCTTGCTGCATCCGTCATCACATCGTCGGAAAATGTCTGCCCGCGCTTCCGCCCGGAAGAGTTCGGCATCGAGGCATAGAAGGGGGCAGAAATGAAGTTACTGTACGGAACCGGCAACCCGGCAAAACTCGACGCGATGCGTCACCGCCTTGCCGGTCTTGGAATTGAGCTGATCGGGCTGAAAGATCTTGGCGGTGTTAAGCAGCCAGAGATTATCGAGGATGGAAAAACGCCGCTGGAAAATGCCAGGAAAAAGGCGGAGGCGTATTTCAACGCGCTTCATATGCCGGTGTTCTCCTGTGATTCCGGTCTGTATTTTGACAACGTGGCAGAGGACGACCAGCCCGGCGTCCATGTGCGGACCGTGAACGGAAAGTATCTGTCCGATGAAGAAATGACCGTGCATTACGCCGCCCTTGCAGAAAAGTACGGCGGCCTGACGGGACGCTACAAAAACGCAGTTTCGCTGATTCTTGATGCGGACCACCGCTATGACGCGATGGACCCGTCAATGGAGAGCGCTCCTTTCCGCATGGTCAGCACACCCCATCCGATGAGCAAAAAAGGCTTTCCGCTCGACCGTCTGTCGATCGATCTGCGGACCGGAAAATATTATTACGATCTGAATGAGCAAGAAGCCGCGCTCGATCAGCTTGCCGTGGAAGACGGTTTTCTGCAGTTTTTTGAGCGGGCAATGGAGGAATACCATAAAATGGAACGATATGAACTTCGAACCATCCGCCAGGACGAAATGGAACAGGGCGTTGCCATTGAGCTGGCGTGCTTTCCGCCGAATGAGGCGTGCTCCGAAAAGAGCATGCGCGAGCGGGTGCAGTACGCGCCGGAGCTGTTTCTGGCGGCAGTAGACAAAGAAACCGGAAAAATCGCCGGAACGCTGAACGGACTTGCAACAAACGAGACAAAATTCCGTGATGCCTTTTTCGATGAAATCAGTCTGTACGACCCGAAGGGAGAAAACGTCATGCTGCTGGGTCTCAGTGTCCTGCCGGAATACCGCGGCCAGGGAATCGCCCGCGCGCTGATGGAAGAGTACAGCCGCCGGGAACAGAAAAACGGAAGAAAACAGCTCATTCTGACCTGCCTGCAGGATAAGGTGGAGATGTACAAAAAGATGAATTTCCGCGACGAGGGAATCTCCGCATCCACCTGGGGCGGCGAGGAATGGCATGATATGACGAGAAAATTAAACGATTAAGAAAATTTGCAGAGAAAATCTCTTGTGTTAAAGTTTGCTGTAAGCGTTATAATAAAGAAAATCAAGCAAAACAGGAGGAACAACCATGAGCAGAGTAAATTTTGGAGCAAAACCAAACATGTATCCACTTCCGGTTCTGATTATTGCAACATATGACAAAGATGGCAACCCGGATGCCATGAATGCTGCATGGGGTGTAGTCACAGATTTCAATGAGATCTCCATCAGCATGGGCGACCACAAGACAACAGACAACCTTGCCGCAACCGGTGCCTTCACCGTCAGCATGGCAACCGAGGATACTGTTGTTGGCTGCGATTACGTCGGCATCGAGTCCGGCAGAAAAGTTCCGGATAAATTTGCACGCGCCGGTTTCCATGCAACGAAGAGCGAATTCGTCAACGCGCCGCTGATCGACGAGCTTCCGATGGCACTGGAGTGCAAAGTGAAAAGCTTTGACAACGGCATTCTGGTCGGCGAGATCGTGAACGTCTGCGCAGACGAGAGCGTTCTGACCGACGGAAAGATCGACCCGAAAAAACTGAAACCAATCGCCTTCGACCCGGTCAACAACACCTATCTCGCCATGGGCGACAAAGTCGGCGACGCATTCGGTTCCGGAAAAGCCCTGAAATAAACACAGATGATGACATGACAGCGAATATGTAAAAATTTTATATATTCCCCTTGACAAACCGCCTCCATAGTCTTATGATATGTATAAATTATATATATATAAATATTTTACATATCAGAAACTAACGGAGGTGGTTTTTTATGTATTTTCCGGTATCAGCACTGCTGATCGAATTTATGATCCTGTCGATTGTGAATCGGGAAGATTCTTATGGATATGAAATCAGCCAGACGATCAAACTGGTTGCAGACATCAAAGAGTCGACACTGTACCCGATCCTGAAAAAACTGGAAAAGGCGGGCTACGTGACGACGTATTCCGCAGAGTACCAGGGCAGAAAACGGAAGTATTATTCGATCACAGAAGCAGGAAAAACACAGATGGCGTACCTGCAGGGCGAATGGAAGTCCTATCGTGACACCATTGACGACATTATCGTGTGGAGGAAAAAAGAATGACGAGTGGGGAATATCTGAAACAATTGGAAAAGTATCTGAGGAAGCTTCCGCAGAGCGACTATGAAGATGCGATGGAATACTTCACCGAGTATTTTGCAGATGCCGGTCCGGAAAATGAGCAGGCCGTGATCAAAGAACTCGGAACACCGAAACAGGCAGCCGCCGAGCTGATGCGGAATCTTCTGGACAAAAAAGTAGATGAACGCGAGGCAATGGAAAAGGAAGAAAAACGGAAAGAGAAGAAAAAAACGACAGGCGCCAACATCGTCTGGATCGCGATTCTCGCCCTGTTTGCAGCCCCGGTCGGAGCCCCGATTCTGATCAGCATTCTCATCGTTCTGCTCTGCGCGGCCCTCTGTGCGGCACTGCTTGATATGAGCGTTTTTCTGATTGCAGTTGTCGGCGTGGCCGCCGGAATTAAGATGCTGCTGCGCGGCATTCTGGCAGTCTCGGTTTCCTTCGGCGGATTCTGCTTTATTACCGGAATGGGCGTTTTCATGCTGGGAATCAGTATTCTGTGCGCGGTGTTCGGCGTATACTTTGCAAAATGGATGGGACGGCTGTTCGTGTGGTGTACACGTAAGGTAACGAAAAAAGGAGGAAGCAGATCATGAAAAAATGGACAAAAACAGCATTACTGACAGGATGTGCCTGCTGTATTGCCGGTGCAGTGCTGATGTTCAGCGGATGGGCAAGCGGCGGAAAAGCATACGCGGAAACGTATGATCTGAATGCGATGAGCGGTTCTGCGAAGAAGGAAGACGGCATTTCCACACAGGAAAAGATAAAACTTGATGATTTTGATGAACTGCAGGCAGACCTTACGATCGGCGACCTGAACATCCTTCCGTCCGGTGACGATTCCTGTTATCTCGCCTGGCGGATTCCGTCGAAAAAAGGAGAGACTGCAGTGGAATATCGCGTGCGGGACGGTGTTCTGAGCATCGAAGAGACAAGCGCAGTGTCCGATACGATTTACATTAATATTGACTTTACGGAAGAAATCTTAAGTGGCGGTAAACAGTCGGAAACAGGAGTGATTCTGTATGTACCGGAAAAGAAGGTACTGAAAAAAATAGAGGTAACGATGGGATTCGGTGATGTGCAGATGAATGGCATCCAGGCGGAAAGCGGAAGACTGCAAAATGCGGATGGAGATATCACACTTTTCGGATGTGACATGCAGAATATCAAATGCAAAGCAGATTACGGTGATGTGGAACTGAAGAGCGGAACGTGGGAGAATGGGTCGATCACGCTGGAGGATGGCGATGCGAAAATCCAAAATACGAAGCTTTCCGGAGACGTGTCGGTGGAAAACTCCTACGGCGATATTGAACTTGAACTGGGTAAAAAAGATCTGGAACGGCTGGAAATTACGGCAAAGACAGATTTTGGGGAGATCAATGTACCGGATACCATGGAGAATCTGATGCAGAAAGAGGAGGACGAGCAGAGCTTTTCTTATGTACCGGATCAGCCAGCGGGCAGAATCACACTGATGACAAAGGATGGTGATATCTCGTTGGAAAACGATTAAGCGTTTCTGAATGTTCAGGGACATATGAAATTCCAGAAAAATCGCAAAGCATGCCCGCATGAATGAGCGTTTTTGGAAAATAAGACAAAAGTGACAAAAACACAGGAGGCTGTTTGGATGGTTTCACCAGAAAAAGGGAAATGATCCAAACAGTCGCTTGTTTTTTGTACTTAAATTTTCAGCTTTTAACTTGATTTGTAGATTGCGGTGCTTTAAAATAAAAGTAATCAAGCATTGTGGAACGGGCTCCACAGACCGGCAGCGGGGGAAAAGCCGGAACGAGTCAGAGAAAACAGCCCAGTGTCAGAATAGGAGTTAGGAGAAACTATGGCAAGTATTAGAGATGTCGCGATCAAAGCGGGAGTAGGAATCGGAACGGTATCCCGTGCACTCAATGGGAGCGGGTATATTTCCGATGAAACAAAACAGAAGATCATGCAGGCAGTGGAGGAACTGAACTATAAACCAAATGAGCTTGCCCAGAACCTGTTCCGCAACAAGTCCGGTTTTATCGGAATTGTTGTTAAGAATCTTTCACATCCGTTTATGGCATCTCTGGTGAAACATGTCGAGAATAATCTGTACACCAATGGCTACAAGTGCATGCTCTGCGAGGTTGGGGACAATCCGAACCGCATCGAGGAATTTGTGGAAATGCTGCAGCGAAATGTCATGGACGGCATTATCTGCTGTGCGGATATCCCGTCTTCTGTCAGCCTGGCGGAAATTCACCGTCCGATTGTCATGATTGACCGCTACGTCACCGAAGGGATTCCGTGTATACATTCCGACCATAAGCGCGGCGGTGAGCTTGCGGCGCAGGCGCTTTTGAGCGCAGGATGTAAGAATGTGCTCTATTTTGCATCGAGTGCAACAGAGCGTGGTTGCTCCATGGATCGTTACCGACGGTTTGCGGAAGTCTGCAAACAGCATAAATGTAAAATTACAGCGATTGATGCCGGAAGCAAGATTCTGAATTTTCAGAGCGGCCCGACGATCTGGAAAAAATACATCAGCCATTTTGATGGAATTGATGGACTCTTTACAGCCGATGTCACAGCGGCAGCGTGCATGAAGATGCTGCAGAAAAAAGGGATTAAGATTCCGAAAAAACTGAAGGTGGTTGGCTACGACGGCCTGGATTTTACCCGCTTTTTGACACCGGAGCTGACGACGGTCTGTCAGAATGTGCCGGAAATCGCAAAGCGGAGCGTGGACACAATCATCCGCATGATTGACGGAAAGAAGATTGAGGAGATGGAGCAGATTGTGGATGTGACCTTCCGAAAAGGAGAAAGTACCTGAAGATAACAAAACAGGGAATTACCGAATTTTGCATCATTTTCCGGGATTGCGATAGAACAGAAGAAGAACAGATATCAGAGACACTCGATCTGAAAAGAAAGGGTGTCTCTTTTTCATGTATAAAATAAAAATGAAATAAAACCAACTTATATACGGCAAAAGGGCAGAAAGACTGAGCAAAAGGATATGAAATCGCTGCTGAAACAGTTGCAATTGTCGAAAAAATAGTGAAAAACGGAAAAGTGGAACATATGGAACAGGAAAAGCATGGAACAGCGGAACATGTGGAACAGGAGAATGGGAGAAGAAAGAAGATAAGTGTGAATTTTATGAAAAACAGGATGCATATTGCACAAAAACACAAAATAAAAATTGTGAAAATATTGAAAATGACGAAAAAATATTGATGATTTGTTGACATTGGGCGAACTGCGTACTATGATACAGGTATGGAACAGGTTCCACAAGGCAAAGTGCCAAAACGGAAACGATGCAAATGTGGAACGAAAAGCGGTTGGTAAAGCTTTTAGAGAAATAAGGAGGGAACTATGAAGAAAAAAACGTCATCGCCGAAAACGGCAGAAAGTGGAAAATTGAAAAAAGCGCTCTCGTGCTGGCAGCTGTACATCCTGCTGATTCCTGCACTGATCTGGCTGATCGTTTTTGCTTACTATCCAATGTACGGCCTGATCATCGCCTTTAAAGATTTTAAAGGCCGCATGGGAATCATGGGAAGTCCGTGGGCAGATCCGATCTTCAAGTATTTCAAGATGTTCTTCAGTACCAGTATTGCCATGACGGCAATCAAGAACACGATCGTCATCAGTCTGGAGAGCCTGATCATCGGATTCCCGATTCCGGTTATCTTCGCACTCTTACTGAACCAGGTACAGAGAAGCGGACCGAGACGAATCATCCAGACCATCTCCTACGCACCGTACTTTATGTCAAACGTAGTTGTAGTCAGCCTGATTTCCGTACTGTTTTCCGCAAACGGTCTTGTAAACCACGCAGTTATGGGAGCCGGCGGAAAAGCAATCATGTTCACCAGCCTTCCGGAGTACTTCCGCAAACTCTTCATCGGAAGTAACATCTGGCAGACGATGGGATTCAACGCCATCATCTTCATCGCAGCACTGACCGCAATCAGCCCGGAATATTACGAAGCAGCAACGATGGATGGTGCTTCCAGATTTCAGAAGATCCTTTACATTGATTTACCTCTGATTATGCCGACCATCATCCTGATGCTGATCCTTCAGGTAGGTAACATTATGAACGTGGGATATGAGAAAGCTTATCTGATGCAGAACGGTACCAACACAACCGTCAGTGAGATCATTTCGACATACGTATACAAAGTAGGTCTCCAGACCGCACAGTACAGTTTTGCGACAGCCGTTGGCTTATTTAACTCCGTTGTAAACTTCATTATTCTGGTTATCACAAACGCAGTTGCAAAGAAGACCAGCGATATCAGTATTTTCTAAGAGTCAGGGGGCTTGAAAAATGGCAAATAATAACACTGTGAAAAAGAAAAAAGTAAAAATGAGTACGGGAGACAAGGTCTTTACCGTGATCAATACCGTCATCATGATCCTTGTCTGTATTGCAATTGTATATCCTCTGTATTACGTGCTTCTGGCATCTGTTACAGACCCGGTTGTTGTAAGCTCCGGTAAAATTCTTCTCTATCCGGAAGCGTGGTACACCAACGGATATGAAACCACACTGAAATACCAGCCGCTCTGGACCGGCTATGCAAACACCATCAAATATACCGTATTAGGAACGCTGATTTCCCTGGTCTGCACCATTCCGGCCGGCTATGCACTTTCCAGATACGATATGGTAGGAAGAAAACCGATTATGTTCCTGTTCACCTTCACGATGTTCTTCAGCGGCGGTATGATTCCGATGTACTTAACCGTACAGCAGCTGCACATCTACAACACAACATGGGCTATGGTCCTTCCGGTAGCAGTGTCCGCTTACAACCTGATCGTATGCCGCTCCTTCTTTGAAAGTGGTATTCCGGTCGAGCTTCTCGAAGCAGCAAAAATCGACGGCTGCAGCGATTTTGGATTCTTCTTCAAAATTGCAATTCCGCTGTCGAAAACGATCATCGCAGTTATGTGTCTGTTCTATGCAACCGCAATGTGGAACCAGTTCTTCAACGCACTGATGTTCCTGCAGGATGACAGCAAGATGCCTCTTCAGGTCGTTCTTCGAAACTTGGTACTGATGAACCAGTCCAACCAGATGGGAAGTAGTGCTTCTGAGATGGTAACAAAACAGAAACTGGCTGAGCAGTTAAAATACTGTGTCGTAGTTGTTTCCGCATTCCCGCTTCTGTGCGTATATCCTTTCCTGCAGAAATACTTCGCAAAAGGTGTTACGATCGGTGCAGTCAAGGGCTGATGCAGAACAGAAAATTTATTGTTGCAGAATTCATGGATATAGCAGACATGGTTTATGTGTAGGAATACAAAAATACTAACGTATTTCACTGCCGGAAAAGGCAGCAAAATAAAGGAGGAACAATATGAAGAAAAAAATCGTATCCGTATTACTGGCAAGCCTTATGGTAACCAGCATGCTCGCAGGCTGTGGAAACAGCTCCGGCAGCTCAAGCAGCTCCGGTGCAGGAAGCACAGGAGGAGACACCACCTCTGCATCCGGTACAGAAGCAGGTGACACAGGTCTCACAGCAGAAGAGCAGGAAGCAGTAGATGAGGGAATCATCCAGCTCGACGGTACCCTTCCGATCATCAAAGATCCGGCAAAATTCGAAGAGAAATACGGAAAAATTTCCGCTCTGATCGTAAACTCTGCAGACAGAACTGTAGAAGTAGGCGACCTGGCTATGTGCCAGAAATGGTTCGAGGACACAGGAGTAGAGTTTGACTGGCAGCCGATCCCGCAGGAGAGCGCAACAGAGAAAATCAATCTGATGCTTTCTTCCGGACAGGATCTTCCGGATGTATTCTGGAACTTCGGCGATGGTAAATCCGGAAACACCGTAGTTCAGTACGCAGACCAGGATGTATTCCTTCCGACCGAAGGCCTGATCGAAGAGTATATGCCGAACCTGAAAGCATTCCTCGATGACAATGAGCAGTATCAGCTTGAGATCACCGCTCCGAACGGCCATAAATATGGATTCCCGTACGTAGAGGAAATGAAAGGTCTTGTATTAACACCTGGACCATTCGTGATCAACAAAACATGGCTGGATAAAGTAGGCAAAGAAGTGCCGACAACCGTAGACGAGTGGGTAGACTGCCTGAAAGCAATCCGCGACGGCGGCGATCTGAACGGAAACGGCGAAGACGATGAAATCCCGATGGCAACCTGGTTCGGCGCAACCGATACCTTTGGTTCCTACAACCTGTTCTATCGTTTCACAGGTGCATTCGGATGCGCTGACTCCTACTGCGGAGGAAACTCCTATGCGGATCACTTAAGAATGGTTGACGGAAAAGTTACGTTCACTGCAACAGACGAAGCATTCAAGAAAACAGCAGAATTTTTCAACATGCTGTATGAAGAAGGACTGATCTGGAACGGTTCCTTCGAGGCAGATGAAAGTATGTCATTCAAATCTTCTCTGATCAAAGAGAATGTTGCAAAGATCGGTTCCTTCGGTGTTTGGGGCGATCAGGAAATTACAAACCAGGAAGTACATGATCAGTACGTAGCAGTTCCGAGACTGCAGGGCGAAGACGGTATGACCGGTTTCGAGTGCAACTACTCTGAGCTGCAGGATTCTTCCGATACAGCAATCACAACGACCTGCAAATTCCCGCACGTTGTTGCAAGATTTGTAGATTACATGGTAGGCGATCCGGAAATCTCTGTTACATCTAACTGGGGCGCAATCGGATACAACTATGAGAAAGACGAAGACGGCGTTCTTCGTACACCGCTCGATGAAAACGGAAACTACAAACCTCTGAATCCGGAATATAAGAACTTTGGTGAGGCTCGTGTAAACTCCACAACCTGCCGTGGTTCTATGATCGTTCAGAACGAGTACTATGACACCGTTTGCGGCTACACCTTCGATGCTGTAAAACTTCTCGAGATGCAGAAAGAAAACGGTAAAGATGACATCATGGAAGAGTATGACACCATTCCGCGTGTTCTGATGACCCAGGAAGAGATTCAGCGTCTGGCACAGATTCAGCCGACCGTCTCCGATATCGTTGACCGTTACATCACTACATGGGTAACCGGCGGCGTTGATGATGCAAGCTGGGAGTCCTATAAGACAGAGCTTGAGGGCGCTGGTTTGAGCGAACTGGTTGAGATTTACCAGGGCGCAGTAGATCGAGCAGCTTCTGCAGCAAACTAAAAATCGGGCGAAAAGCGATTACGAAAAAACAGTAACGTAAACGATTTGCAATTAATGTTCTATAACTAAAGAAATTCCAAATGTGGCCATGTTGTATCCCATATAACATGGCCATATTTAAAAAGAAGATTATTTCGTTCTTATTTCTTTTTTGTTGAAGTTCCAAATGGAAAAAGATAAAATAGGAAAAGAGAGAACAGGAAAAGAGGGATCCTATGAGTAAACAGGGAAAAAGAGATTTTAGACCGAACATTCATTTTACACCGGAGAAAAACTGGAACAACGATCCGAACGGACTGATTTATATCGATGGTATCTGGCATCTGTATTATCAGCATAACCCAAATGACGTTGTATGGGGACCGATGCACTGGGGTCATGCAGTATCGAAAGACCTGATTCACTGGGAGCATCTGCCGGTCGCCCTGTACCCGGATGAGATCGGAACGATGTACTCCGGAAGTATGGCATACGATGAAAATAACACCAGCGGATTTGCGAAATACGGTGAGAAACCGATGGTGGCTGTCTACACGGCGCACAATATGGAAACGGGCCTGGAGCAGCAGTGTATTGCATACAGCCTGGATCAGGGAAAGCATTTTGAAAAATATTATGGCAACCCGGTGATCGAAAACCCGGGCACACCGGATTTCCGTGATCCACGCGTCTTCTGGAATGACAAAAAGGACTGCTGGAGCCTTGTTCTGGCATCCGGCGACCACGCAGAGTTTTACGCATCCCAGGATTTGAAAAACTGGAAGAAAACAGGCGAGTTCGGTGTCGGTGTCAATAAAGTGCCGACTGTATGGGAATGCACCGATCTGATCCGTGCTAAAACAGGAAATGAATTTGACGGATTCAAATGGATTCTGATAGTCAGCATGATACATCCGGGAACCGAAGGCCGTGCCAATATACAGTATTTCGTCGGTGATTTTGACGGAGATACCTTCCAGTGCACCGAGATCACAGACGAGCCGCTGTGGATTGATTTCGGATTCGACAATTATGCCGGTGTAACGTATGGAAACTACGACCGTCCGGTTTACCTTGGATGGGGCGTTAATCCGCTCTACGCGAACTTTGTTCCGACCGGTGAGTATTCCGGTCTGATGACACTGCCAAGAGAACTTTCACTTTGTGAGACCGAGGAGGGCTACCGCCTGAAAACAAAACCGTTCGGGATCGATGAGTACCGTGCGGGTGCCTTCCCGATCGGAAATCAGAAGCCGCTGCTGACCGAGAGCTTTGGACTTCTCGTGCAGGGCAATTTCGGAAGAATTGCGCTGAAAAACAGCAGAGGTGAGGAAGTAGTCATCGAGGTAACGGTGGACAGCATCACGGTGGACCGCTCTAAGAGCGGCGACCTTAGTTACTTTGATGATGTAGATCCGAAGCTCTTCAAAAAAGAGGATCTGCTGATATCCACAACAAAACGTTACATGCGCGGAAATGTCAACATGGAGATTATTTTTGATGTTTCCTATCTGGAGATTTATGCAGATGGTGGTCTGGAGACCGCTTCTGTATGTGTTTACCCGGATGCTCCGTATCAGGTGGTTTCCACAGACGGAGATCTGGAAGTGAAAATGTACACCATTAAAAAATAGGGGATATGTTTATTTTGGGAGGTTTTACAAAAATGATGAAAAAAAGAGATTACAGACCGAAAATCCATTTTTCGCCGGAAAAAGGCTGGATGAATGATCCGAATGGCATGGTTTATGTAGATGGCGTGTACCACTTCTTTTATCAGAAGTACCCGTATGATACCAGCTGGGGACCGATGCACTGGGGCCATGCAACATCCCGCGACCTGATTCACTGGGAGCATCAGCCAATCGCACTTTATCCGGATGAACTTGGATTTATCTTCTCGGGAAGTGCTGTGTATGATACGCAGAATTCTTCTGAGTATGGCACCAATGAAAATCCGCCAATCATTGCTATTTACACGAGTCATCATAAGGACGGCCTGGAACAGCAGAGTATTGCATACAGCAATGATAAGGGCCGGCATTTTGAAAAGTCATATCTGAATCCGGTCATCAAAAACCCGGGAATTTCCGATTTCCGTGACCCGAAAGCGTTCTGGAATCCGGTCAGAAGATGCTGGAGTCTTGTCCTTGCAGCGCAGGACCGTGTCTTCTTCTATGCATCCCAGGATATGAAAAACTGGGAGAAAACAGGAGAATTCGGACCGGAAGGAAATCATGTGAAGGGTGTGTGGGAATGCCCGGATCTGTTCCCGATTGAGTATAAGGGGAAAAATGTATGGGTTCTTGTTGTCAGCATGACAAAAGCCTCCGAGGACGACCACTGCAAAATGCAGTATTTCCTGGGTGATTTCGATGGAGAAAAATTCCTCTGCACCTATCCATCCGATGAGCCAAGATGGCTGGATGAAGGCTTCGACAACTATGCAGCCGTTACATTCCAGAATGCGAAAGATGTTCTGCTGATGGGATGGGGTATGAACTGGCAGTATGCAGCACAGACTCCGACAGAAGAGTACTGTGGCCAGGCAACCCTGGTGAGAAAGCTGTCCCTGACAGAGGTAGATGGTGCGCTGACCCTCGTGGCTGCTCCGGCCGGACTGGAAAAATTCCGTCACAGCAGCTATCCGATCGAGAATCATACAACGATCCGCACAGAGACCTTTGGACTGAAGGTTTCCGGAAAAGGAGATGCGAAAATTTGCCTGAAAAACTCAGTGGGACAGAAATTGAAGATTTATGTAACTGACACCAAAATCACGGTTGACCGTACCATGGCGGGCTACAAAGAATTCAGTGAGCACTTCATGACGGAAAAATATTCCATCAGCACCGCAGCGAGAAAGAAAGACGGAGCATGGAATCTGGAGCTTGTTTTTGATGTTTCCATTCTGGAACTGTTTGCTGAGGATGGCGTAGATGCTATCTCTACAGTGGTTTATCCGGAGACACCGTACGACCGCGTAAGCTGGAAGGGCGATCTTTCCGTTGAACTTTACGAAATTGATGCATAAGGGCTGAGAGAAAGGGGAAAAGCAAAATGGGATACTTTAAAGATGTGACACCGGAATCAGCTGGAATCAGCTCCAAAGGAATTTTGAATTTTCTCGACCGAATCGAAGAGAACCAGATTGAGCTGCACAGCTTTATGGTGATCCGCCATGGACAGTGTGCAGCGAAGGGCTGGTGGAAGCCGTATGATGAAAAATTCCGTCATCCACTGTATTCGTTCAGTAAATCGTTGACAGCAACGGCGATTGGTTTTGCAGAGCAGGAGGGAATCTTATCGCTGGATGAGAAAATTGTCGATATCTTTCCGGACCTGCTGCCGGAAAATCCATCTGAAAATCTCAAAAAAATCACGCTGCATCACCTGTTGATTATGGGTTGTGGTCACGAGACGGAGATTATGGACAATTCCGAAAACTGGATTTCTACCTTTCTTCATCATCCGGTGCTCCATGAGCCGGGAACGTTTTATAAATACAATACAGCCGGAACTAACATGCTGGCTGCCGTTCTGAGGAAAAAAACGGGACAGAACGTCACAGAATTTCTGAAATCCCGTCTGCTGGAGCCGCTTGGCATCACATCCCTTACCTGTGCGCTGCTCGGAGACGGAACGGAGCTTGGCGGCGGCGGTATGAAGATGGTAACGGAGGATATGGCAAAATTCACGTATTTTCTGTCCAGACAGGGTGAGTGGGAAGGAAAGCAGCTGCTTCGAAAAGACTGGTTTGAACGCGCCTGCCGCAAGCAGATTGAGACGGAGGGCGATTCGGAAGGCCACGTAAAAGACTGGGCGCAGGGCTACGGCTATCAGTGCTGGATGTGCCGTTATCCGGGCTCCTTCCGCGCAGATGGTGCGTACGGTCAGTTCGGCGTTGTGTTCCCGGATCTCGATCTGATTGTGATCCTGACAACAGCAACAGAACAGACTCAGGAGGAGTTGAGCGCACTGCAGGAGGAACTGATCCCGTATGTGAAGAAAGAGGCAGGAGAGCTGCCACCGTCCCCACTTGCCGGTGCAGTAAAAGCGCGTACCGCAGATCTGGCTCTGCCGCCGCGCAGAGGAACGAGAAATCCGTTTATGGAAGAAAAGGTAAGTAAGCATGTTTATGTATCTGTTCCGCTGATGGGGAATCAGCAGCTGCCGGATTCCGCAGAAATTCTGATCGGCGGAAGCGGCCTGTTTTCGCTGGAGACAAGTCCGATTCAGGAGATGCGATTCGCTTTTGGCTGCGATAAGATGTACTGGAAAGTACAGGAAGGCGGGAAAGAAAAGGAATTTGTCCTCTCCATGCGCCGGGATTTCGCCTATAGTGAAGCGGATGGCCATATTTATGCTGGTTCTGCTGCATGGCGTACGCTAAATACGCTCGAGATGGAGCTTCGGCGAATGGACGGTTTGAGTGGTGGCCGCATGATCGTCAGATTCCAGAAGGAAAATCTTCTGCTGGAGGCAGAGGATACGCTGATTAGTGTCGGTGGACTCGGTATTTCACCACGTCAGGCATTGACTGTATTTGGGATAAAAAAAGATTAAACAGATCGAAAGAGAGAAAAACCGGCGGAATTTTCCGTCGGTTTTTCCATAACAGTGTGAAAATCCTGTAAAAAAAGAAAAACGATATGCAAAGCCGAACGGGAGAATTGCCAAGTCTCCCTGAATATGGTAAACTTTTACCTATATTGGAAAAGAATCGACGCAAAATATCGAGATACAGGAGGCTCTATGTCAGTTTTTTCAGATTTATTATCCGAATATATCACCATGAAAGATGTCGGGGTTTACCCGCTTTCGCAGTTCTGCGGACTCGATCGTTCTTCCATGTATAAGATCATCAATGGAAAACGAAATCCGTCCAGGGAGGATGTTGTGCGGAAGATGGCACAGTTCATGCAGCTGACGCCACGGGAAAAAACAGATTTCATGGATGCATTTTACATTACCCAGATGGGTGAAGAGGTTTATTACCGGCGCAAATCGGTCGGAGAACTGATTGAGACATTTAGCCGCCGCGAGGGAAGAAAAGAGCATATCTTTTATGAAAAGGAACTTGCAAAAATGAAAATGAGCCGCGGTATTTCTTCCAGAGAATGCCGTGTCTTTCCGGCCTTCTGACAGCAGAAATGCTGGAGCGCCATCTCGTAAAAGAAATGCCGGGGCGTGAGCAGATGATACGGGCGGTTGCACAGTACGCAAAGGTGATGCAGACACAGGTACTGGATAAAAAAACGACGATGTTTTTTTCAGAGGATGGCATCAAAAGTTTCCTGGACACGGGCCGCGTGGATGAGTATCCAAAAGAGTGCTATTCTCCGCTGGACTTTGACGAGCGTATTGCCCTGATCCGCCGCTTTCTGGCGCTGCGGGATCGCGCGAATCTTCGTATGATCCGGGAAACGAAAGAGAGAGCAGAGCATGCGCTGAATATTTCGGTCAATGCAAACGAGGGCTATCTTCTGTTCCAGACGCGGACAGAGCGGCTGATTTACCTCAGCATCCGGGAACCGAGCATTCTTATGGCATTCTACGATTACCTGGAATCCATGAAACCGGAAGAACTCTGCACGGAAGAGGAGATGCTGGGACGTGTCGAAGCCATTCTGCATGAATTTGTGGCTTGTCATTCCAGAGAAGGTTCGATATAATAGAAAAAAGGATATTTCCAAACCGGTCATCTCGGGTGAGTTCCGGTGCGTGTCTGCTGAAAAGAAGGCTGGACACGCACCGGGCGGGAACCTGCGGATGACCGGTTTTGACTGTACGAAAAAGAAATGGGGGTTTTTACGAATGAGTACAGAAAGTAAAACAAGAATGACGGAGGGCAGTATTTCAAAAAAGATGATTCTGTTTGCGATCCCGCTGTTCCTTGGCAATCTGTTCCAGCAGTTGTACAATACGGCCGACTCGCTGATTGTAGGAAATTTTCTGGGAAGCAATGCACTGGCAGCGGTCAGCTCTTCGGGCAATCTGATCTTTCTGATGGTTGGTTTTATTAACGGTATCGCAATGGGCGCCGGTGTCGTGATTGCAAGGTATTACGGAGCGAAAAACCGGGAAGATCTGCAGAAAGCGATCCATACGACCGTGGCGTTCGGCCTGGCGGCCGGTGTAGCGCTGACTGTGCTTGGCATGTATCTGGCGCCGAAAATCCTTGTGCTGATGGGAACACCGTCCGATGTCCTGCCGCAGTCCGTCGAATATTTCCGTACCTATTTTGCAGGATCTCTTGGTTTTATCATGTATAACATTTTCGTCGGCATCCTGCAGTCCGTTGGCGACAGCCGTCACCCGCTGATCTATCTGATCGTATCGTCGTGCATCAATGTTGTGCTCGACCTGCTTTTTATCGGAGGGCTTGGCATGGGGGTCGGTGCGGCGGCGCTTGCAACGGTCATTTCCCAGTTCACAAGCGCGATTCTCTGCATGATCCATCTGCTGCGGACGAAGGAAGAGTATCGTCTTCATATCCGCAAAATCCGTTTCGACGGCCGGGCGCTTGGCGAGATTATCCGCAACGGTGTGCCGTCCGGTTTCCAGAACTCGGTTATTTCGATCGCAAACGTTTTCGTGCAGACGAACATCAATGCATTCGGGAAAATGGCGATGGCAGGCTGCGGTTCATATGCAAAAATCGAGGGTTTTGCATTCCTTCCGGTTACATGCTTTACGATGGCATTAACGACGTTTGTCAGCCAGAATCTCGGTGCAAAACAGTATGACCGGGCGAAAAAAGGAGCGCGGTTTGGCATTCTCTGTTCCATTACCATCGCCGAGTTGATCGGGTTTGTGATCTATGCGGCCGCACCGACTTTGATTGCGGCGTTTAACAGCGATCCGGCCGTTGTCCATTACGGCGTGATGCAGGCGAGAACGATTGCACTGTTTTATTTTCTGCTGGCGTTTTCTCATTGCATCGCGGCTGTGCTCCGCGGTTCCGGGCACGCCGCGGTTCCCATGGTTGTCATGCTCTGTGTCTGGTGCCTGTTCCGCGTCAGCTACATTACCGTGACGGTCCGGCTGATCCAGGATATCCGCGTGATTTTCTGGGCTTACCCGCTGACCTGGAGTATCAGTTCTGTCATTTTCCTGTATCTGTTTTTGAAAGGAAAATGGGTATACGGTTTTGAAAAAGGAGGAAAACAAAGATGAACGCAGAATCGACGAGAGAAGCGCTTGATGTGGCATCGCTGGCGGGAGACATCCTGCTGGCGAGCGGCGCGGAAATCTTCCGTGTGGAGGAGACGATCGACCGCATTGCACGGGCGTATGGCGTCAACTCCAGCGATGCGTTTGTGTTGAGCAGTGGTATTTTCCTGACAGCTGAGAGCGGAAAAAAGCAGGAATTTGCCCGCGTGCGTCACATTCCGCTGTCGGCGGCGCGGCTCGACAAGGTAACGGCAGTCAACCAGCTCTCCCGTGAAATCGAGGAGGGTCTGCACATGCCGAAGGAGGCGAAGGCCTGGCTGCTCGATATTCAGCGGATGCCGGACAAACCAAGATGGCACCAGGTGCTTGCATCCGGTGTCGGAAGCGCCTGCTTCTGTTTTCTGTTCGGCGGCGATGTGGTGGACAGCATGGTAGCGTTTCTGTCGGGCTTTGTTCTGTATTTCTATCTGCTGTACCTGCTGCGTGGCAGAATGTCAAAGATTGCGACGAATATTTCCGGCGGCGCGCTTGTCACGCTGATTGCCGTTTTTCTGTATCAGGCGGGGATCGGCCATCATCTGGACAAGGTTATCATCGGTTCGATTATTCCGCTGGTGCCCGGTGTCAATTTCACGAACGCCATCCGTGATATTGCGGATCAGGACTACATCGCTGGTTCCGTGCGGATGCTCGATGCGCTGCTTGTGACATTCTGTATTGCGCTTGGCGTCGGACTGATTATCACAGGATATCATCAACTGGCGGGAGGGCTGCAGCTATGAGTGATACCATTCGTTTAATTGCGGAATTTTTTGCAGCCTGCGTCGGAACGATTGCGTTTGCGCTGCTGTTCCAGGTGCCGCGGAAATACTACCTGTACTGCGGACTGGCAGGTGCCTGCGGCTGGATCTGCTATAAACTGATCCTCCCGCATACGACAGAGCCGGTGTCCATCTTTTTTGCAACGGTGCTCGTCATCCTTCTGTCGCGCAGCTTTGCGGTGTACAAGCGCTGCCCGGTAACGGTATTTCTGATTGCGGGTATTTTCCCGCTGGTGCCGGGAAGCGGCATCTACTGGACTGCTTTTTACGTGGTAACCAATGATCTGGAGCGCGCCGGTGCAAGAGGATTTCTGACACTGAAGGATGCAGTTGCGATTGTGCTTGGCATTCTCTTTGTTTTTGAGTTTCCGCAGAGCTGGTTCCGTAAGGTGTTGACAGACAAAAGCAAATAACCTATTATTGTAGTAGAGATTATAAACAAGGAGGAAGGAAAACAAATGGCATTGAATCAGTTTTCCAGAACACAGCTTCTGCTCGGACAGGAGAGCATGGATCTTCTGGCGGATGCAACCGTTGCTGTTTTCGGTATCGGCGGCGTGGGCGGCTATACCGTGGAGGCGCTGGCAAGAAGCGGTGTCGGCCATTTTGTGCTGGTAGACGATGATAAGGTCTGCCTCACCAACATCAACCGTCAGATTATTGCGACGAGAAGCAGTGTCGGAAAATATAAAGTAGACGTAATGAAAGAACGCATTCTGGATATCAATCCGAAAGCGGAGGTAGAGGTATACAAATGCTTCTATCTGCCGGAAAATGCGGACGATTTTGATTTTTCGAAGTATTCATACGTGGTGGATGCTGTCGATACCGTGACAGCGAAGATTGAGATTATCATGCGCGCCAAAGCGTGCAATGTGCCGGTCATCAGCTGCATGGGAGCCGGAAACAAGCTGGACCCGACGAAGTTCCGCGTGGCGGATATCTATAAAACGAACATGTGTCCGCTGGCAAAGGTCATGCGTCGTGAGATGAAAAAACGCGGCGTGAAGAAACTGAAAGTGGTTTATTCAGAGGAAAAATCCCTCCGTCCGCTTGAGGATATGAGCATCAGCTGCCGGACAAATTGTATCTGTCCTCCGGGAGCTGCAAGAAAATGCACGGAGCGGCGTGATATCCCGGGCAGCGTAGCGTTTGTGCCGTCCGTAGCAGGACTGATTCTGGCGGGAGAGGTCATCAAAGATCTTTCCGGTGTCAGAGAGAGACGGCAGCTGCAGTAAAAAATAAGAATAAAAGGGACGAGCCCCGAAAAAGCAGTTGTGCTTTCCGGGGCTCGCCTTGTGTTTATGGAAATTTGAAATTTGAAAAATTACATTACGGCAACAACATCATATTCGGTGCAGCCTTCGGTGAGCGGAATCAGATTTCCTTCTACTGCGGTTCCGTTTACCGTGAGGGAAGAAATACCTTTCTCCCTGTGCTCCGGATTCTTAAAGGTGATGTTATACCATGCACCGCGGAAGTATCTGCGGATCTTGAACTCTTCCATATTGGACGGAATACACGGATTTAAGGAAAGTCCGTCGTAATCCGGCTGAATGCCGAGGATGTACTGGGAAACATTGACAAAAGTCCATGCGGCAGTACCGGTCAGCCAGGAGTTCTTTGCCTCACCGAAATGAGCAGCGTCTTTTCCGGCGATCATCTGAGAGTAGACGTACGGCTCGGTGCGGTGGATCTCGCTGATGTCCTCAATGTAAGCCGGGCAGATCTTGCGGTACAGATCAAATGCGCGGTTTCCGTGGCCGACAACGGCTTCAGCGATGGAGATCCATGGGTTGTTGTGGCAGAAGATACCAGCATTCTCTTTGTATCCCGGCGGATAGGAGGAAACCTCACCAAGATTCAGGTAATATCTGGTGTAAGCCGGCTGCAGAAGAACAACGCCGTACTTGGTTTCCAGAATGTTCTGGACAGAAGTCAGGGCTTTTTCTGCCAGTCCTTCTTTGACACCGATTTCAGCAAGAACACAGAAGCCCTGCGGCTCGATGTAGATCTTACCTTCTTCACACTCATTGGAACCGACTTTTTCGCCTGCTGCATCATAAGCACGCAGGAACCATTCGCCGTCCCAGCCTGCATCAAGGACTGCCTGGTAAACTTTTTCGACTTCTTTTTCTGCGTAAACAGCTTCTTCCTCATTGCCTCTGCGGCGGCAGATGGCTGCGTACTCTTTGCCGTATTTCACGAACATAGCGGCGATGAAAATGGACTCAGCAACCGGTCCCTCGGAAGGTCCTGTCGTCTGGAACGGTTCGCCCGGCTCTGCAGAGAAGCAGTTCAGGTTCAGACAGTCATTCCAGTCTGCACGGCCGATGAGCGGCAGTTTGTGCGGTCCGAGATGGGTTACGGTAAAGTCGAAGGAACGTTTCAGGTGCTCCATCAGAGGCTGAGCCTTGGTGGAATCGTTGTCGAAATCAACCTGCTCGTCGAGAATAGAGAAATCTCCGGTCTCTTTGATATAGGCGGCACATCCGGCGATCAGCCAGAGCGGGTCATCGTTGAAGCCGCTTCCGATATCCATGTTTCCTTTTTTCGTCAGTGGCTGGTACTGATGGTATGCGCTTCCGTCTTCAAACTGGGTAGCGGCAATATCGAGCAGACGCTCTCTTGCGCGGTCCGGGATCAGATGAACGAAGCCGAGCAGATCCTGGCAGGAGTCACGGAAGCCCATGCCACGGCCGGTGCCGGACTCAAAGTAGGATGCGGAACGGGACATGTTGAAGGTAACCATACACTGATACTGGTTCCAGATGTTGACCATGCGTCCCAGTTTTTCATCTGCACAGGAGAGCGCATATTTTGCCAGCAGGCCTTCCCAGTAGGAAGCAAGCTCTGCAAGTGCTGCGTCAACCTGCTCGTCGGTCTGATAGTGGGAGAGCATCTCTTTTGCCGGCTTTTTGTTGATCACGCCAGGAGCTTCCCATTTGTCATCCGCTGCATTCTCACAGTAGCCGAGAACAAAGATAAAGGAGCGGGACTCGCCTGGTTTTAAGGTAACGTCGATGTGGTGGGAACCGATCACACCCCATCCGCTGGCGACGGTGTTGCCTGCAGTGCCGCGAAGAACCGTCTCCGGGCGGTCATTTCCGCGGTAAGCGCCAAGGAAAGCGTCGCGGTCGGTATCGTATCCGTCGATCGGGCAGTTGACTGCATAAACAGCGTAATGTCTGCGGCGCTCGCGGTACTCAGTTTTGTGGTAAATCTCAGAACCCTGGATCTCAACTTCGCCGATGCTGAAGTTTCTCTGGAAGTTGGTCATATCGTCCACGGCGTTCCAGAAGCAGAACTCTACAAAAGAAGTCAGAGCCAGTGTTTTTTCTTCGGTGCCGTTGTTGGTCAGCATGAGACGGTTTACTTCGCAGGAATCTGCCAGCGGAACAAAAGCGGTCAGTTCAGCGGCAACTAAGTTTTTGGAAGAAACAAAGCGGCTGTAGCCAAGGCCATGATGGCACTCGTAGGAATCGAGCGGCGTCTGGGTCGGCTGCCAGCCCGGGTTCCAGACGGTATCGCCGTCCTTGATGTAGTAGTAGCGTCCGTTCTGATCGAGCGGCGTATCGTTATAACGGTAACGGGTCAGACGCAGAAGTTTTGCGTCCTTGTAGAAGCTGTATCCGCCGCAGGTATTGGAAATCAGAGAAAAGAAGTTCTCAGATCCCAGATAGTTGATCCACGGAAGCGGAGTCTTCGGGCTTGTGATGACATACTCTTTTTTCGCATCATCAAAATGTCCAAATTGCATGTGTGATACCTCCTTCGTCGTACAATGTAATTTCATTATACAGCCGAAAAAAGAAAAAACTAGCAAGAATTTGCTAAAAATATAAAAAACGCCGAAACCGTTTTCGTGACAGTTTCGGCGTTTGTGGATATTCACGAATTGTTCCGCGATTCTGCAAACATTCGGAATCCGCTGGCGCTGCTTCCTCATGTTTGGCGGGTTCCAAATTCGAACCCTGGAATATCAGATCTTCTCGTGATTCTTAAATTTCTTAATAACTTTCTGAATACGATCCGCCGGATCCAGCAGTCCGCTGATGGAGGCGTCGTGATTCAGCTTGTCGATGATGAGAGCGATATATTTGCTCAGGTCGCAGCTGATGTAATATTCGCGGGAGAGAAGCTCCGGTGTCTGGTATACGACGTTGGTGGTCAGAACTTTTGTGAAGAGTCCTTCCTCATAAGCCTTGTCGAATTTCTCCAGTCCGCTGGTGAACAGTCCGAAGGTCGAGCACATGTAGATGTTGCGTGCCTCACGATCCTTTAAGAGTTTGGCAACTTCCAGCATACTCTCGCCGGAGGAGATCATATCGTCGATGATGATCATATCCTTACCTTTGACATCAGCACCGAGAAACTCATGGGCAACGATCGGGTTGCGTCCATCAATGATGGTAGAGTAGTCGCGGCGTTTGTAGAACATACCCATGTCAACACCGAGGTTGTTTGCCATGTAGATAGCACGGCCCATACCGCCCTCATCCGGGCTGATGACCATCAGATGATCCTTGTCGAGCTTCATATCCGGTGCATTGCGCAGGATGTTTTTGATGAACTGGTAAGCCGGCTGGATGGTTTCAAATCCATGCAGCGGAATCGCGTTCTGGACACGCGGGTCGTGAGCGTCGAAGGTGATGATGTTTTCTACGCCCATAGCAGTCAGCTCCTGCAGACCAAGTGCGCAGTCGAGAGACTCTCTTCCAGATCTCTTGTGCTGGCGGCTCTCATACAGGAATGGCATAATGACATTGATTCTGCGGGCTTTTCCACCGATGGCTGCGATGACACGCTTCAGATCCTGGAAGTGGTCGTCCGGAGACATGTGGTTGGTGTAGCCGCACAGAGAATAGGTCAGGCTGTAGTTGCAGACATCGAGCAGAATGTAGATATCGTCACCGCGGACAGATTCGTTGATGATACCCTTTGCCTCGCCTGAACCGAAACGCGGAACCTGAGACTGGATAATGTAGCTGTCACGCTCATATCCTTCATAGGCAGCGACATATTTTTCCGCAAATTCATTGCCGCGTCCCTTTCTCCAGCTGACCAGATAATCGTCGACCTTTTTTCCAAGTGCGGCGCTGCTGTTCAGCGGGATCAGTCCCAGTCTTCCGATTGGCAGTGTGTCAAAATGTCCTTCAGTTCCCTTACTCATGCTTTGGTTCCTCCCAAAAGTTTTTTCTGGATCCGAATATCGTTTCCAAAAAGTTTAATGATGGTGTAGTTACTTGAAATTCGTGAAAAGGTACGTTCCGAGTACGTCTCCATGAAGCGGTCAAGGGGCAGGTTCGTGGAGATGATCGTCGATTTCTTCCGCAGGATGCGTTCGTTGATGCAGAGAAAGAGCTGGGAAGAGACGAAGCTGTTGGTCAGTTCCGTACCTAAATCATCGATGATCAGAAGATCGCAGTCAAAGATATTGGCGTGAGCGTCTTTTGCTTCTTCTGAACTGGAAAAGGTGTAGCGTGCAAACAGGTCAAACAGATCAAATGCAGTAAAATAAATCACACAGAACGACTGCTCGATCAACTCGCGGGCAATACAGTGCGAAAGAAACGTTTTTCCGACACCGGTGTCGCCGTAAAAGAAGAGATTTTCAAACGACGAGCCGAAATTGCGGACGAACGCCTGGCTTTTTTCGAGCGCGGCAGCAGCGGCCTCGCGGGAAGTGAGCGGTGTTCCGGTACTGGTCAGGCTGTCCGAGTAGTAATCCAGGGAGAACTGGCTGAAATTTTCGGCTTTCAGAAGCTCCTCCACGTTGGACTGCCGGTACAGAAGATCGACGGCAGCTTTTTTGAAGCAGGCGCATTTCTGCGTGCCGTTGATGTAGCCGGTGTCGCGGCAGAGCGGGCAGTCATACGTCAGCTCGAGATAGTCTGCCGGGTAGCCGTGCATGGAAAGGAGCGCCGCGCGTTCCTGGGAACGGTCACGGATGGCAGCATTCAGGTCGAGATCCATGGAAGCGTCTCCGTTCAGCATCGCTTTTGCTTTCCGGACCGAGAGGGATGCAATCTCGGCGTCGATTTCCGCAAGGCGCGGAATCTTTTCATAAGCAATGCGGATGTGCTCCTGCTGTTCTCTCTGGTGGCGGAGCTGCCGTTCGTTGTACATACGCATAATCGCATCGTATTGCGGGTTTGTCAGTGCCATAGTTGTTTCGTCCTCCGGGCGTTATTTCAGAAGCTGTTCTTCTAACTTCTGGTAGTCGTATTCTCTCTGATGGAAATTGTTGAAGCGGTTACTTGAAGCAGCAGGAGCGGTTTTTCGTGCCGCATTTTGATCAGAAGCGGTTTTCTTCCTTTTCTGGTGCTCCGCATCGCGCTGTTCGACGTCTGCCATGGAGCGGACGCCCTGTTCCTTCCATTTGGAGAGAATGCCTTCCGCGTACTGGAAGCTCGGCTGGCCGATCTTGGAAACGGTGCGCTGACAGGCTTCCGTGATAAGATCAATCGTAAAACCGTAGGTATTCAGCCAGCGGTCCATCATCTCGGCTTCTTTTTCCACCGGTGCGCGGTTGCGGATGCCGAATGCTTTCAAAATTGTGTAGTAATGTTTGTTGAATGTCGTGGTCTCCTGTTTGGCAGAGGCAACATCGCGGATTCCGCTTTCCTGCCAGGCGAGTCCTACCTTTTTCAGGTAGTGGATGCTGGTGCTTCCCTTCGAAACACAGTATTCCACCAGGTATTCCAGAAGATCCGCGGAAAAGTGGAGATCATCATAGAAAAACATGATGCATTCGATTTCCGTCGGCGACAGAAGATGACCGAAATACGTCTGCGCAACGTAAAGAACGTGCTGCAGTTCTTCGCGGCTGCCGGGAGCGTGTTTTTTTTCTGCTGACTGTCCGGAAATACCGGAACTGGAAAGATCATCTGCCGGAGAAGAGGCAGATGGGGCAGAAACGGCCGGCTGTGATGATGGAGCCGGGGTCTGTTCCGTCTGCGGGATTTCAACGGATACAGCAGAAACAGCCGGTGCAGCCGCAATCGGGCCGGAAATCGAGGATTCCGGTGTTGGAAGGATTCCGCTTTCTTCCTTCCGTACAAGCGGCAGAAAGGCGATTCCGGTCGGAACGCTTTCCCCGGCGGTGTAGGAGAGCGAGAGGAGTCCCTGCTTCTCCCAGTATTTCAGCGCACGGACGATATCGTTTTCCGTGCAGGAAAAAAAATCTGCCATCGATGACAGAGTGGAATCCTGCTGATGATCCTTGACCAGCTTCAGCAGATAAAGGTACACTTTTACAAATTCTCCGTTGGCTGCGGGCATATATTGTTCCAGAAAAAGATCCGGCACAGCAGTCACACTGGCCAGGCAGTCATTGTTTAATGTCAGCATACTCAAAATTACACCATCCTGTTCTTATCGTGCGGCAGATTTTTACTTTTAGCGATCTGTTTTTTATTATACGTCTTGCCTTCTCATACACAATCAAGTATAACACAGTATTTTCGACAAGTGAATAGGTGTTTTGCGGAAAAAAACATTCCGGGAAAAAGGCACGGTGGATGAAAAAGGACTGTGGACAATGTGGATAATGTGGAGAAATCTGTTTTGTGAAATATTATCATCTACCAAAAATGTTGAAAAATGGAGGAAAACAGGGAAGTATAGGACTTTCTGGTGATATCGTTATGTAAACAAAGTTATACACAGGGAATCCACATTGTGTGGATCGTAAAAATGTGTATAAAATTGTGGACAATGTGGATAACTCTGAAAACAGGCGAAAATACAGGAAAATAGCTGTGAATAAAAATGTGCGTAACTATTTGGCGAAAAGACAGATTGTGTGGATTCGGAGTAAAAAAAGACCCTGCGGAAAAAGGAAAATTCCATATTTCCGCAGGGAGCAGGTGAAGCGAAAGAATGATTTTATTTTTCGGAAGCAAGAAGCTCCTCGCCGATTTTTACAACGTCTCCGGCGCCCATGGTGATCAGCATGTCGCCCTCGGCAAGATTTTCGTTCAGATAGTTTTCGATTTCCGCAAAGGATGGGAAATATTCGCAGGCAGTGCCGAGTTTTACAATGCGTTCCTGGATATCTTTGGAGGAGATGCCGAGCGTATCGGTTTCTCTGGCTGCGTAAATATCGGCGAGAACCACATGGTCTGCCAGGGAAAGAGCGGCAGCGAAATCATCGAGCAGCGCTTTCGTTCTGGTGTAGGTATGCGGCTGGAAGACGCACCACAGTGTTCTGTGCGCACAGTTTTCAGCGGCTTCCATCGTTGCACGGATTTCGGTTGGATGATGCGCATAATCGTCGATCACCTTTGCTCCGTGGTATGTACCCTTATACTGGAAACGGCGGTCGGTTCCGCGGAAGGTGGCAAAGCCTTCGTGGATGGCGTTTTCCGGCAGCTGCAGTTCATCGGCCAGTGCAATGGCAGCCAGGGCGTTGGAAACGTTGTGAAGTCCCGGAACCATCAGCGTATAGCGACCGCGCAGCTCGCCACGGCAGATGCAGTCGAAGGACGGGTGATCGAACTCATCGTAGGTGATGTTGGCAGCGGTATAATCAGCGACAGCCTGATTCTCCAGCGCGTAGGTGACAACCTTACAGCCAAGACCTTCGGTCACGTAATCGTATTTCGGCGTATCGGCATTGATAATCAGCATGCCGTCGGTCGGGAGCAGACGGGCAAACGCACGGAAAGAGTGGCGGATGTCGTCGATATCCTTGAAGAAATCGAGATGGTCTGCATCCATGTTGAGGATAATGCCGATTTTCGGAAAGAAGCTTAAGAAACTGTTGGTATACTCGCATGCCTCGGTCAGGAAGGTTTCGGAATGGCCGACACGGATATTTCCGCCGATGGACGGAAGAATACCGCCGACAGAAATAGTCGGATCGCAGTCAGCGGCCATCAGAATGTGGGAGAGCATAGAAGTTGTTGTCGTCTTTCCGTGTGTACCGGAAACGGCGATCGGTGTATCGTAGTTGCGCATGATCTGTCCGAGCAGCTCGGCACGGGTCAGCATCGGAACACCGGCAGCTTTTGCAGCGGCAAATTCCGGGTTGTCCGGATGGATGGCTGCGGTATAAACAACAAGGTCGGTTCCCGGAAGAATGTTTTCTGCCTTCTGACCGTAGAAAACCTGTGCGCCAAGAGAAGTCAGGTGGCGGGTCAGGTCACTTTCTTTTGCATCGGAACCGGAAATTGTAAAGCTTTCTTTTAAAAGAATCTCGGCAAGGCCGCTCATGCTGATGCCGCCGATGCCAATAAAATGTATATGGATTGGTTTACTGAAATCTACTTCGTACATGGTATCTCCTTCAATGTGTCTTTTCACTGAAAATGGGGAAATTTTCTCAATACATATTTTTCGATTAATATAGGAAAGAACAGAACGAAATGCAGCGCCGGTTCCCCGGAATCCGGCTGGAACTGTTCTGGCTAATAGTATACACGTATTTGCCGGAAAAGTAAAAGAAAAAAAGCGGATGAATTCGAAAATGAAATAAAAAACAATGGATAAGTATTATAAAACAGATCATATGCAAAAAGAAATATTGCAAACTAAAATGAACGAAATGTAACAAAAACTGGTAAAAATAAATGAATACGCTGTCGAAAATTGTAGAAAATCATGATACGATTTTTGACACAAATAAAATACATAGTCAAAATCAATAAAATATAAGATAAAATAAAAGAAAAATTATAAAAAATGTTCACAATGAGACGGAAGTGTGATATAATTTTAATTGTAGTTATCAAAGAAGTGCGTGGATATGAAAAACCAGAACCGACAGCATGGTGGCTGTTTCATACACAGGGAGGCAGGTGCTGTTTCGCTGCGTGCGAAAGTGATTCAGGTGTAAGCAGCCCCTTCTTGCAAGGCAAAGCCTGAAATGGGGGCAGTGAAGGTTACCGCTCGCGGAAAACCGGTGAACGGTAAGCGTAGAACCGTACATTCTTACAGTTACTGCAAATCTTTAGATACGACAAGAGGTGATTGCATGATTAAGAAAGAGATGATAGCAATGCTGCTGGCAGGCGGTCAGGGAAGCCGTCTCGGTGTGCTCACGGAGAAAGTGGCAAAACCGGCAGTAGCATTTGGCGGAAAGTATCGAATCATCGACTTCCCGCTCAGTAATTGTATCAATTCAGGAATTGATACGGTAGGCGTACTGACCCAGTATCAGCCGCTGCGGCTGAATACCCATATCGGAATCGGTATTCCGTGGGATCTCGATAAAAACGAAGGCGGTGTAACCGTTCTGCCGCCATACGAAAAAAGTACAAGCAGTGAATGGTATACAGGAACAGCAAATGCAATTTACCAGAACATGGCTTATATGGAAACATACAATCCAGAATATGTTCTGATTCTTTCCGGCGACCACATTTACAAAATGGATTACGAAGTGATGCTTGACTATCACAAAGCAAATCACGCAGATGTGACCATCGCATGTATGCCGGTACCGATCGAAGAAGCAAGCCGTTTCGGTGTCATGATCACAGACGGAAACGGAAGAATTACCGAATTTGAAGAAAAACCGGAGCACCCGAGAAGCAACCTCGCTTCTATGGGCATCTATATTTTCAGCTGGAAAGCATTAAAGGAATCTCTGACAGCCCTGAAGGATCAGCCGAGCTGTGACTTCGGAAAACATATTCTGCCGTACTGCCGCGACAACGGAAAACGTTTGTTTGCGTATGAGTTCAACGGCTACTGGAAAGATGTCGGAACGCTTGGCTCCTACTGGGAAGCAAATATGGAGCTGATCGATATTATTCCGGAATTCAATTTATATGAGGAGTTCTGGAAGATCTATACCAAAGGTGATATCATCCGTCCGCAGTATGTTTCCGGGGACGCTGTCATCGACCGCTGTATTATCGGCGAGGGCGCTGAAATCTACGGAGAGGTACATAATTCCGTCATCGGTGCGGATGTGCGCATTGAAAAGGGTGTTGTTGTAAGAGATTCTATTATTATGCGCCACAGCACAATCGGCGAGGGAACCCAGGTCAATAAGGCCATTATTGCAGAAAACGTACATGTCGGCAAACATGTTGTGATGGGCGTTGGCGAGGAAGCGCCGAACGTCTTAAAACCGAATATTTACGGATTCGGACTTGTGACCGTTGGAGAAAAGGCAGTCATTCCGGATGGCGTAACCATTGGAAAGAATGTCTGCATTTCCGGCGAAACTTCCCTTGAGGATTACCCGGATGGCACACTTCCGTCCGGCGGAGCAATTGTAGAAAAGGACGGTGAGTAATATGAGAGCATTGGGAATTATTCTTGCAGGCGGTAACAACAACAAAATGAGAGAGCTGTCCAATAAAAGAGCCGTTGCAGCTATGCCGGTCGCAGGCAGCTTCCGCAGCATCGATTTTGCGCTGTCAAGTATGGCAAACTCTCATATTCAGAAGGTGGCTGTCCTGACACAGTACAACGCCAGATCCTTAAACGAGCATTTGAGCTCATCCAAATGGTGGGATTTCGGAAGAAAACATGGCGGTCTGTTTGTATTTTCACCAACCGTTACATCAGATAACAGCTGGTGGTACCGTGGAACGGCAGACGCGATCAGTCAGAACCTGACTTGGCTGAAAAACAGCCATGAGCCGTACGTAGTCATTGCATCAGGAGATGGCGTATACAAACTGGATTTCAATAAGGTGCTGGAATATCATATTGCAAAACGTGCGGATGTTACCGTGGTATGCACGGATTCCAAGGAAGCAGACACCAGCCGCTTCGGCGTTCTGAAGATGAATGAGGACTGCCGCATCGAGGAGTTCGAGGAGAAACCGATGGTTTCGAACTCCAACGTGATTTCTACCGGCATTTATGTCATCCGCCGTCGCCAGCTGATCGAAATGATTGAGCGCAGCGCACAGGAAGACCGCTACGACTTTGTAAAGGATATTTTGATCCGTTACAAGAACCTGAAACGGATTTACGGATATAAAATCAATACCTACTGGAGCAACATTGCTACTGTGGATTCCTATTACAGAACCAATATGGATTTCCTGAAACCGGAGGTAAGAGATTACTTCTTCGGTCAGTATCCGGGCATCTACTCCAAGATCGACGATCTTCCGCCGGCAAAATACAATCCGGGCTGCGCAGTGAAAAATTCTCTTGTATCCAGCGGCTGTATCATCAACGGACAGGTTGAGAACTCTGTTTTGTTCAAGAAAGTATATGTTGGAAACAACTGTGTAATTAAAAATTCTATCATCTTAAATGATGTATATCTCGGAGACAACACTCACATTGAAAACTGTATTGTGGAGAGTAGGGACACCATCCGTGCAAACTCCTATCACTGTGGGGAGGACGGCATCAAAATTGTTGTCGAAAAAAACGAAAGATACGCCATCTGATTATGAGGTGAAAGGGGCATAAAAGTTTATGAACATTACAGACGTGAGAGTACGCAAGGTAACAAAAGAAGGAAAAATGAAGGCGGTTGTGTCTATCACAATCGATGACGAATTTGTTGTACATGATATCAAGGTGATTGAAGGAGAAAAAGGACTGTTTATCGCAATGCCGAGCCGTAAGGCTACGGACGGGGAGTACCGCGATATCGCACATCCGATCAACTCCGGAACCAGAGAAAAGATTCAGACCATTATCCTGAAACAGTACGAACAGGCGATGGCAGAAGCGGAAGTAGAGGAAGCTGCTGCAGAGGCCTGAGCAAAAAGGAAGAAAGAATGCCCCCGGGCGGAAAACGGAAGTGGTTACGTTTTCTGCCCGGGGGCGTTTTTGTCAGTAAAAATAAAGATGACGATATACAAAAGTATATCGCCATCTTTTTATGAGGGGGGAGATAGTGAGTGGTTTATCAACTATCCGAGCTTTATTATAAAAGGAATATGTGAGCAAAGTGTGTCCAAATTCTAAAAGAAATGGAAAAAATATAAAGAAAAGAAGAAAAATTGTGGGAAGAGGTATGGACAGAAGAGAGAAGAGAGCGTAAAGTGAGAGAAAAATGTATCTTCGGAGTCTTTTTTTGTGCCTGTATTTGCGCGAGCTGAAAAATTCCGGGAGTACATCAGAAAAAGAGGAGGAAACAGGATGAGACAGAAGAGAATCAGCGATTACGGATATCGGATCGGACATCATGAAAACGGACCGCGAAACAAAATTACGGATGTGCCCGGTGTGCGGGTAGGCCATGCGACGGTGGAAAGTGGAAATCAGCATACCGGAGTGACGGTGATTGTGCCGGGAGAAGGCAATCCGTTTCTGAAAAAGTACCTGGCGTCTGCCTATGTGCATAATGGTTTCGGGAAAACGTGCGGTCTTGTGCAGGTACAGGAGCTCGGAACTCTTGAAACGCCCATTGCCCTGACCAATACACTGAATGTCGGAAAAGTGGCGGATGCCATGATTTCATGGATGATACAGCAGACCCGAAAAGAAGGGGAAGGTGTTTTTTCCATCAATCCGGTTGTCGGAGAATGTAATGATTCGAGAATCAATGAGATTTGTAACCGGGTAGTGGGGGAAAAAGAGCTGTATCATGCACTGGAGCAGGCGGATACAGACTTTGCGGAAGGTGATATCGGTGCCGGAACAGGAACTATCTGCTATGGGCTGAAAGGGGGAATCGGATCAGCATCCCGCACGCTGGTGCTTGACGGAAAAACATATACCATTGGTGTTCTGGTACAGTCAAATTTCGGGGCAACCAGAGATTTGAAAATCAGTGGAAAACCGGCAGGAGAGAAGATTCTGGAGCGGATCCGGAAGGAAGAATGTGGAAGCAGCGCCGAAGACCGGGGATCGATTATGACGGTTCTGGCAACAGATCTTCCGGTATCGGAGCGGCAGCTGTACCGGATTATCCGCCGCTGTGGAGTCGGAATCGCCAGAACAGGAGCCTATACCGGCCATGGAAGCGGTGAAATCATGATCGGATTTACAACAGCAAACCGCGTAGACACAAAGAGTACATGTGAGGTGGAAGTGTGTGCCCGGATAAAAGAAGAAAAAATCAACGAGGCATTTGAAGCAGCGGCAGAGGCTGTGGAGGAAGCGATCCTGAACTCTATGGTAACCGCAAAGGAAAAAAGAGGCCTGGACGGAGCCAGATACCGCAGCCTTGCAGAATTTCTGGAAATACCGGGATTTCTGAAATAAATTATTTTTCCAGAACCATACGCCCCAGCTCGGAAATTTCACATCCGCCTTTTGTCCGGTGCACGATGAGATAACCGGCGGAAGAAAGCTCTCCGAGTACGGTGCGCAGAGCCGCTTCGGATACAAAGGTTTCTCCGTCGGCCAGTCCGTTTTTGATTGCCAGGCGGCCTGCTTTCGGATGCGTCGATACGAAAGAAAGAACCTGATATTGAAGGTCGGTGAGGGAAACGTCAGCCATCTGGCGGGAGCGGAGGTACGTTGGCAGATCGGAAAGCTGCAGCTTATGGCTGCTGTACCGGGTAAACAGGCTGCAGGACAGATTGTACAGCTCATGAATATTTCCGGGGTACGCATATTCCTTCAGAAAGCGCAGAAGCCCTTCCGAAAAGATCCGGTCGCAGGTCATATCGGTGTTGTGGAAAAACTGAAGCAGAAAGTAATTGAGAAGATCGGGAATATCCTCCCTGCGTCTGCGGAGCGGGACTGTCTGAAGCTCTGAAGCACTTAAAAGGTGAAAAAGTTCCCGCAGGAAGGTTCCTTTTTCTACTTTTTTGTAAAGGTTATCATCCGCAATAGCAATGATCCGCACATCGAAACGGCGGGTTTCCGGTGCGGAAAAGAAGTTACCATGAACATTGGTAAGAACATTGACCAGCAGATCCTGAATGGAAAGCGGAAAACGGTCCACCTGGGAAAGAACGAGTGTGCCATGGTTGGTTTCGGCAAGAAGCCGGAGCAGGGAGGCTTCGGTCAGATCATTTCCCGGAGAATGAAGAACGGAAAACGGATAATGATGGCGGCGCGAAAAATTGTGGATCGCACGTGCGAGTGTCCTGCGCTGTGTACCGCTTTCTCCCTGGATCAGAATCGGAAAATCAAAAAGTGCAAGATGTCTGGCCTGCGCCATCAGATTCTGGACGGAATCTGCGTGGGACAGGGAAAGGGAAAAGGTACGGGAGGAAGCGAAAAAAGTGCTTTCTTCCGTTTTTTCGTCTTTCGGTACCGACATTTCCGTGGATCTGCTCTCGGGAAGAAACGCAAGAAAAACAGGCTCTGTATCCGGAAAAACCATAGAGAGAACGCTTAACGTGATCTGTGTTTTCTGATCCGAAAGGAGAATGGTCCAGTCACCGTTGCGGTCGAAAGCAGTGTCCGCGTAGGCAGGCGGAAGACATTCCGAAAAAGGCTGTCCTTCAAAGTTGGAGGAGGGAAGCGAGAAGGCATGTGCAAATTTAGCGTTCATGAACTGAATGCGGCCATCCGCACCAAACAGACAGATGCCAATGGGAAGAGAGAACAGGATCACCTGCATGAGCTGTTCGGTCTGTACATAATTTGTATAGTAAGTTTCTGAGGTCTTGACGGTGTGAAGAATCTGGTTGACATAATTGCGCGATACACGGTTTACGGTCTGCAGAGGAATGTTGAAATATTCGCAGAGCTGTAAAATAGTGGAAATATCGATGATGCGGTTGCCGATATCCAGCACATTGGGAATGCGGGAAGGAACGAGCTGCGGCTCGCCGGCGGTGATGGCAAACTGAATGTCAGACTCGGTATCCTTGCATCCGGGATAAAACGGAACAAAGTCATATTGGGTGATGCCGCATTCCTCAAGCTGGGAAATGATAGCGAGCGTGGAATATTTATCATCGTTTACCAGATAGACACGTTCGTGCGGCGGAATCTGAATGATTTTATCCAGGAACATATGGTTGAAAACACGGTCGCAGGGGAGCTGCAAAATGGAGGAGCCAAGGGTAAGCGGAAAGGTTTCCATGGCGCGGACGGTTGGAAAAAGGACGCACTGGTATCCCCGGAAGAGAGAGGGGTCTGTGGCCTGCTCTCTTAAAAGGGTATTAAAGGTGAGATATTCACCGAGCACGGAGTGAAGATAAGACTGAAATTCGGAAAGCATTCGTTTCCGGGAAGAAATGATCAATACGTTGCCAAGCTTTTGTGTTCTGTTCATAAAGGGACCTCTTTTCCTGCTAAAAAGTGGTAATGGGTTAAAAATTAGGATAATTATATCATTTTTGACGAAAATAAACAACCTAAATGCAAAAAGACAAAAAAGAAAAGAAAAAATCAGGAAGAATGCTTTGACATAGTGACGCATTACATCTATAATACCGATTAAGCAAAGGGGCTGTAAAAAAAAGTAAGGCATCTTTGCTCTTTTTTATATCATGGTTTTGTTATCTGTGAAAAAAAGAACAAAGAAAAACAGCAGCATTTGCAGAAAAGGAGGAGACAACAATGAAAAAAAGACATGTAATGCGCGCTCTGGTTGCAGCAGCAACAGCACTGGCATTGACAGCATGCGGATCGACAGGCTCTTCTGACACAAGTAAGAGCACATCAACAGCATCTGCTGCATCGACCTCATCCGGTTCGGAAGCAGATACGGAGAATACCATCACGATCCCGGCAGGCGAGTCGGTATCCCAGGATTCAGATGTTACGGCAATGGTAGGTGTAGATTTTACCACCATGGATCCGATGGATACTTCCGATACACTTTCCGGTGGTGTACAGCGAATGATGATGGACGGTCTGTTTGGATTTGATGAGAATATGCAGATCATTCCGATGCTGGCAACCAGCTACGAAGCAAACGATGAAGCAACCGAGTATACGATCCATCTTCGTGAGGGCGTAAGCTTTACCGATGGAACTCCGTGGAATGCAGATGCCCTGATTGCAAACGTAAATAAATGGGCAGACAAGAGCCTTGGACTGAAACGTACTACATTCCTCTGCAATGTTCTGGATCATGCAGAGAAGATAGATGATTATACCGTTAAAATTTATTTATCACAGTCATTCGGTGCTTTCATCAGCAACCTGGCACATCCGGCTACGCTGATCATGAGCCCGAAACAGATTGAAGCAGGAGAAGATGCCTGTGCACAGGCACCGGTAGGAACCGGCCAGTACAAATTTGTTGAGTGGGTTGCCGGTGACCATATGAAGGTAGAGCTGAACAAAGACTGGTGGGGATATGACGCAGACGTCTGCGGCGGAACTGCTCTGGCAGATGCAGATGCAGGATTTAAGAGCATCACATTCAAACCGGTTGCAGAAAGTGCTACCCGTGTATCTGCAATTCAGGCAGGTGACGCACAGATTATGTGGTCTGTACCGACCGAAAGCGTTGACACCTTAAAAGGTGACAGCAACGTATTCGTTGGAATGGGCGACAGCATCGCCGTATGGTACTTCTTCATGAATACACAGAAAGCACCGTTCAACGATGTTAAGGTTCGTGAGGCAATGGCTTATGCAATCAACAAAGAGGCATATATCCAGGTCGTTATGAACGGTTACGGTTCTGTGGCAACTTCTATGGTAGGAGAAGAAGTACAGCACTACAAAGGAAATGATCCGTATTCCTACGATCCGGAAAAAGCAAAAGAGCTGTTAAAGGAAGCAGGATATCCGGATGGATTTACCACAACACTGATGTACAGCAACACGACAGCAAATCAGAAAAAAGCAGAGTTCTACAAACAGCAGCTTTCTGAGGTTGGTATTGATCTGGAATTGAACGGAATGGAAAATGCCGTTCTGAATGAAAAGGTTCAGGGAGCTGACTGCGCAGGAGCAGATGCCGAGGTTGACTGCTACTTAAGCGGATGGTCTACTTCCACCGGTGATGCTGACTGGGGACTTCGCCCGCTGCTGGCAACCGAGTCTGAGCCGCCGATGAGCTTCAATATCAGCTACTATGAGAATGAAAAAGTAGATCAGCTTCTCAAAGACGGTCTTGCAACTGCAGATGAAGACAAACGTGGTGAGATCTATGGAGAAGTACAGGATATCGTATGGAAGGATCTCCCGCTGCTCTGCATCGCAAGCGATAAAAACATCTGGGCAACCAGCAACAACATTACCGGAGTATATCTGTTAGGCGATGGAAGCATCGGCATGAGAAATGCCAGAATGGCAGCCGAATAACGGCAGACTGAAACAAGGATATGAAAAAGACCCCGGCGTCCTTCCGTCAAAAGAGGGCGTCGGTTTCTTACAAACAGGAAAGCAGGCAGTGATCCGTGGGATTGTACCTGTAGGATAAGCATGAAAGTAGGAGATACAATATGCCAAAATATATACTGAAGCGTATTGTGGGTACGATCCCCACACTGATTATTGTTGTTACATTTGTATTTTTCTTTGTCCGCCTGATTCCGGGAGATCCGGCGAGACTCGTTGCAGGAGAGCAGGCAACACAGGATGACGTAGAGGCAGTAAGAGAAGAGCTTGGCCTCAATAAATCCATTCCGACACAGTATGTTACCTATGTGACAGGACTTTTAAAAGGAAATCTCGGAACCTCCCTTCGCACAAAGCAGCCGGTTACAAAGGAGGTTGCGGGAAGATTCGGAAATACCGTTCGTCTGGCATTTGTCACATTGCTGTGGAGCTCGGTTGTTGGTGTGCTCTTTGGTGTGTGGTCCGGAACACACCGGGGAAAATGGCAGGATTATACCGGAATGACGATTGCGGTCTCAGGTATTTCGCTCCCCTCGTTCTGGATCGGCTTTCTGCTGATTATGCTGTTTGCGGTAAAACTGCGAATTCTGCCGACAACAAGCGGAACAAGCCTGAAAAGTCTGATTATGCCGTCGATCACGCTCGGCGTCGGAATTGCAGCCGTGATCGCACGATTTACAAGATCCTCCATTATTGAGGTTTTAAAAGAAGATTACGTCAGAACAGCAAGAGCAAAAGGAATCAAAGAAAAGGTTGTGATCTGGAAGCATGTTTTCCGCAACTCCATGATCTCCGTCGTGACGGTTGTGGGTCTGCAGTTCGGCTTTCTGCTGGGAGGTTCTGTTGTCACAGAAACGGTATTTGCCTATCCTGGCCTTGGCTCCCTTCTGATTGAATCGGTCAATTACAGAGATTATCCGGCAATCCAGTCCCTGATTCTGATCTTTTCGCTGCAGTTTATCGTCATCAACCTGATTGTCGATATCCTCTATGCGGTTCTGAATCCGGAAATTAAACTTCAGTAGGAGATGAGTGGAATGAAAGAAAAGAAAAAAGTACAGACCGAGAACCAGGAGAGAATTAAAACTCCGTTTTCTGAGATGGTTCGAAAATTTAAAAAACAGAAAAATGCAGTAGTTGCGCTTTGTTTTATCATTTTTCTCATTTTCCTTGCGTTTTTCGGAAGCAAAATTGTGCCGTACGGAATCAATGAGTATGATTACAATGCGATTCTGCAGGGACCAAGTATGAAGCACCTGTTTGGAACGGATGAGTTTGGACGGGATCTGTTTTCCCGTATCGTCTGTGGAACCCGGATTTCACTTGCAGTCGGATTCGGCGCTGTTACGGTCGGTGCAGTCTGTGGTACCATTCTCGGACTTCTGGCCGGATATTACGGCGGATGGATTGATTCTATTATTATGAGAATCTGCGATGTCCTGTTCGCTTTTCCGGGACTGATTCTTGCAATCGCCATCGTGGCAATCCTCGGAAGCGGCATGACAAACGTTGTGATTGCGGTCGCTGTCTTTTCTACACCGACCTTCGCACGACTTGTCCGAAGCAAAACGCTGAGCCTGAAAAATTCCGTCTTTGTCCTGGCGGCACGGAACATCGGTGTTTCCGATGCAAGAATTCTGTTTCACCATATTCTGCCGGGAGCCATTCCGGACATCATTGTACAGTATTCCATGTCGTTTGGATCTTCCATTCTGACAGCATCGAGCCTTTCCTTCCTGGGAATGGGCGCACAGCCGCCGACACCGGAATGGGGACTGCTTCTTTCCAACGGAAGAAACTATATGGCAAGTGCAATGTATGTGACGATTTTCCCGGGTCTTGCGATTTTCCTTACCGTACTGAGCTTTAACCTGTTAGGCGACGGACTTCGCGATGCACTCGATCCGAAACTTTCCGATTGATAAGGAGGAGCAGAAGTGGCTACTGATAACGTACTTGAGATAAAAAATTTACATACGTATTTCTATACCGATGGCGGCGTGATCAAAGCAGTAGACGGTGTCGATGTGGAGCTTCGACGCGGCGCAACGCTTGGCATCGTAGGTGAGTCGGGAAGTGGAAAGAGCGTGACATCCCTCTCTGTGATGGGATTACTGACCGGAACGAAAGGAAAAATTGCTGATGGCGAAATCCTGCTGGATGGCGATGACATTGTAAAGCTGACGAAGGAACAGCAGAGAAAGCTGCGCGGAAGCAAGATTTCCATGATTTTCCAGGAACCGATGACCAGTCTGAACCCGGTCATGAAGATTGGAGACCAGGTGGCAGAATGCGTTCTGCAGCACGAAAAAATATCAAAAAAAGAGGCACTGAAAAAGGCAGAGGACATGCTCCGGAAAACCGGTGTTCCGCGTGTGGAGCATATGATGAAGGAGTATCCGTTCCAGCTTTCCGGCGGCCAGAGACAGAGGGTCATGATTGCCATGGCACTTGTATGCAAGCCGGAAATCCTGATTGCGGATGAGCCGACGACTGCATTGGATGTAACGATTCAGGCACAGATACTGGATCTGATGAATCAGCTGAAAAAAGAGACAGGTACATCGATCCTGTTTATTACACATGATCTTGGTGTTGTCGCAGAGGTCTGCGATGATGTTGCCGTTATGTACTGCGGCCGCGTGGTAGAGCGCGGAGATGTAAAAACAATTTTCGCCAATCCGTCCCACCCGTATACGAAGGGACTGCTGGGATCGATTCCGAGACTGGGAGACGCCGGAAAAGAACTGAAGTCGATTCCGGGTAACGTTCCAAACCCGAAATATATGCCGAAAGGCTGCAAATTTGAGCCGCGATGTCCATACGCTTCGGAAAAATGCCGCGAGGAAGAACCGGGATTTTTCCAGATCGAAGAAGGCCATATCAGCAGATGCTGGCTCTGCGAAAGCGGACAGCTCAAAACAGATCACGTAGAGAAGGCAGGTGACTAGGATGTCAGATACATTACTTAGAGTAGAGGATTTGAAAATTTATTATCCGGTTGCCGGAAGCGGATTTGGGAAAAAGGAATTCGTCAAAGCGGTAGACGGAGTTACCTTTGAGGTGAAAAAAGGAGAGGTATTCGGAATTGTAGGCGAGTCCGGCTGCGGAAAATCCACGCTGGGAAGAGGCGTCTGCAAACTGGAAAATCTGACATCGGGCCATGTGTATCTGGATGGAGAAGATATTACAGAGTACAATGACCGGAGAATGCGTTCCATCCGGAAAAAGGTACAGATGGTTTTTCAGGATCCGTATGCGTCCCTGAATCCACGGATGTCCGTTTTTGACATCATTGCAGAGCCGCTGCTGGTGCATCATCTGTATCAGGATAAAGCGGATCTGGAAAAGAAAGTGCTGGATCTTTTGCACCGGGTAGGACTGGATGACTACCATGCAAACCGTTATCCACATGAATTTTCCGGCGGTCAGCGTCAGAGAATCGGAATTGCCCGTGCACTTGCGGTAGAACCGTCTCTGATCATCGCAGACGAACCGGTTTCGGCACTGGATGTGTCTATTCAGGCGCAGGTTCTGAATCTTTTAAATGAACTGAAGCATGACCTGGATCTGACCTATATTTTTGTTGCACATGACCTGAGCGTTGTGGAATACATCAGTGACCGTGTCGGCGTTATGTATCTCGGCAATTTCGTGGAGGTCGGAGAAAAAGAGAAAATTTACAGCAATCCGATGCATCCGTATACGCAGGCACTGCTTTCCGCAGTTCCGGTTCCGGATCCGACGGCAAAAAGAGAAAGAATTCTGCTTGAGGGAAGCATCCCATCCGCCCACAAGCCGCCGACAGGCTGCAAATTCCACACCAGATGTCCAAAATGCATGGAATGCTGTAAAACACAGGCGCCGGAGCGGTATGAAGTGGATGACGGACATTACGTATATTGTCATCTTTATGATAAAGAAAGAAGGGAACAGCAGAAATGAAGCTTTTTATCAGTGCAGACATCGAAGGATGTGCCGGGGTGGCACTGACCGATGAAACGCATAAGAAGGAAAGCGTATACCAGAGATTTGCAGAGGAGATGACCGAAGAGGTCGTTGCGGCATGCGAAGCAGCACATGAAGCGGGCGCGGATGAGATTGTCGTAAAGGACGGTCACGGAGATGCATCCAACATTGACCCGCTGAAAATGCCGGAGTATGTCACCCTGATCCGGGGAAAGAGTGGTCATCCGTATAATATGATGTATGGTATCGACGACAGCTATGACGGCGTACTGTATCTTGGATACCATGCACCGGCAGGAGATCCCAATTTTTCGATCAGCCACACATCGACAGGAAACAGCCTGTATATTCATCTGAATGGAAAAGTGATGAGTGAGTGCATGCTGAACAGCTATACAGCAGCATCACATCACGTACCGGTGCTGTTTCTTTCCGGAGATGAAGAGATCTGCCGTCAGGCCAAAGAACTGATTCCGGGCATTACGACAGTGGAAACGAAGCATGGTGTCGGTGCGGCAACGTGGTGCAAGGCGAAAGGAAAAGTGATCTCCGAAATCCGGGAAGGGGTAAAAAAGGCAGTTGCCGGACAGAAAAAAGAGTGTCAGGTGGCTCTTCCGGAGCACTTTACATATGAGGTAACCTATAAAGACTGGAAAAAAGCGTACACGATGTCGTTTTATCCGGGAATGCAGAAGGTAGATACCTTCACAAATAAGCTGGAGACAGATCGCTGGACGGATATTGTCACAGCACACTGCTTTGTTGTATATTAAGAATATAAATCTGATAGAAACCCAAAGAAAAGAGGATAAAACAATGGATATAGAAATGTTTGGTAAGCTTTCCGATGCATTTGGACCAAGTGGATTTGAGGAGGATGTCATCCGTACCATAGCAGATTACTGCAAAGAATTTGATGTAGAAAATGACGCAATGAATAACCTGTATGTGCGGATGCCGGGAACAAAGCAGGATTCCCGTCCGGTCATCCAGCTGGATGCCCATCTGGACGCATGCGGTTTCATGGTACAGAATATCCAGGACAACGGATGCCTTGGCATTATCATGCTTGGCGGCTTTCATCTGACCAGCCTTCCGGCACATACGGTATGGATCCGCACCAGATCCGGAAAAATGGTACATGGTATTATCTGCGCAAAACCGGTTCATTTCATGACAACAGCGGAACGCAACAGTCAGACTCTGGAAATTGAAAAAATGTATGTGGATGTCGGAGCAACCAGCCGCGAGGAGGTTGAAAATGTTTTCGGAATCCATATCGGTGATCCGATGATGCCGGATGTAACCTTTGAATACGATGCAGAGCATGAGATCTGCTTCGGAAAAGCATTTGACAACCGGGCCGGCTGCGCATGCATCGTAGATACGATGAAACAGCTGGAAAAGGAGCAGGCTTCTCTTGCGGTTAATGTTGTCGGCGCCTTTGCAGCGCAGGAGGAGGTCGGAACCCGAGGTGCTGTGGTAACAAGTCAGATTGTAAAACCGGACCTTGCCATTGTATTTGAGGGATCTCCTTCCGATGACTTTTTCATCAGCGCAGGACAGGCACAGGGCTGCATGAAGAAGGGTGTTCAGATTCGTATCCTGGACAACAGCTATATTTCCAATACGCAGTTTATTTCACTGGCCGAGGAAGTAGCAGAAAAATGCGGAATTAAATACCAAGAGAGCGTAAGAAGAGGCGGAAGCACAAACGCAGCAAAAATCAGCGTGACAGGAAAAGCAGTTCCGTGTCTGGTGCTTGGTGTTCCATCCCGCTATGCGCACAGCCATTACAATTTCTGCGCAAAAGAAGACCTGGAGGCAGCAAGCGCAATGGCAGCCAATGTCATTCGTGCTTTAGATGAGGAAAAGATCCGTCATATCTGCCATCAGGATGTACTGTAAAATATTCGATAACGAAAGAAAAAGCATGCCGGAAGCGGGTTCACAGGAAAGGTGAAGCCGTTTTCGGCATATCTGGTAAAAAAGGAGAGTTTACAAGTGAGAAAACCGATCATTGGAATCTTGGGAAATACGTATAAAACACAGCCGGGACTTTTTTCAAGTGCGGAGAGAATGTATGTCAACAGCGATTATATCGAATCAGTTCTGAACAACGGCGGAATTCCTATGGCAATTCCGGCAGTTGCCATGAAAGCGGATCCGGAAGGCATACTTGCTGTGTGCGACGGAATTCTGGTTCCCGGCGGAGAGGACTTAAATCCGTGGTATTATGGGGAAGAGCCAAAACCGCAGATCCAGACCATCCGCCCGGAGATCGACGAGGCATGGTTTGCACTTGGACGGGCAGCAAAAGAGATGGGAATGCCTATGCTTGGCATCTGCAAAGGAATTCAGTTTTTAAATGTCCTGTGCGGCGGTGATCTGTACCAGGATATCTATACACAGAAGGAAACTACAATTCTGCATCTGCAGTCCCTGGAGCGGTCGTATCTGCATCACCATGTAGAAATTAAAGAGGGAACCCATCTGGCAGAAATCCTTGGGGCGGGAACCCATGCGGTAAACTCCATGCATCATCAGGCAGTGCGTACGCCGGGAGAGGACATCGTGGTTTCAGCAACGGCGCCGGATGGAACCATCGAGGCGATAGAAAGCCGCAACGGACAGATTGTGGCCGTACAGTGGCATCCGGAAGGGCTGATCCACTCAGCGCCGGAGATGAACCGCCTTTTTGCGGATCTGGTAGAAAGAAGCAGCAGATACAGAGAGAAAAAGTAACGATTTGGAACCATGTAAAAGGAAAGAAAAACCGGGATGGGACTTTTGAACCGTTACGAAAAAATAAGAATGGATAAAGATGCGATTCTAAAAGCAGAGAGCAGGAATCGTTCGGGAGGCAAAAAAAGAATGAACAGAACAATAAGAGTATCGGCGGCGGGTGATATTCTGATTATGAAACGGCTTCTGCCGGGATATCAGGATGTTTTGCCGATTCGCGAATTTCTGATGCAGGGAGAGGTTCGGATGGCGAATCTGGAAACAACGATATCGGACGGCAGCTGTTACGCATCGGCGTATTCCGGCGGAACATGGCTGACTGCAGATGCGAAGTGTCTGGAAGATACCCTGCGTTACGGTTTTAATTTTCTTGGGATTTCGAATAATCATACGATGGATTATTCCTACGAAGGACTTGCATCTACGATCAGCGAACTGAAAAAAAAGGATGTGGCATATGCCGGAGCAGGCAAAAATCTTTACGAAGCATCGCGTCCTGCTATTCTGGACACAACAGCGGGACAGATTGCGGTGATTGATATCTGTTCTACCTTTGAAAATGCAGCCAGGGCGGGAAGCCAGACGGAACGGCAGCCTGGCAGGCCGGGCTTAAATCCGCTGCGCTTTTCGGAAAAATATACCATTACGGAGAAACATGCGCAGGATCTTGCAAAGATTGCAGAGGTGACCGGAATCAACGGACTGCGGGATCTGCACCGGCAGGAGGGATTTATCGCTCCGCTTCCCGAGGGTATCATGGAATTTGGCGGGAAAATGTTTGAAATCAGCAAGGACGGAACAGAGGGAAGAAGCTCCAGCCCGAATCCGATCGATGTGAAACGCACCGTCGATGCAATCCGGGAAGCGAAGATGACATGTGAGGCAGTCCTGGTTATGGTACATTCCCATGAAATCCGTAAGGACAATGACGAGGAAGCGGATTATTTTCTGGAGGAATTTGCACACGCCTGTATCGATGCGGGTGCCAGCGCGGTGATCGGGGGCGGAACGCATCAGCTGAAGGGAATCGAACTGTATCATGACTGTCCGATTTTCTATTGCCTCGGAAATTTTATTTTTGAAAATCAGTATGTACGCCTTCTGCCTGCGGACTACATGGAAAAATATGGTCTGAATATTCACACGGCAGCATCCATCGGAATCGCCAGGCGGCAGGAGCAGTCCTCACATTCCCTCTACGAAATTCCGGAGGTCTATCGGAGTGTGCTGCCGTATTTCGAGATCTGTCAGGGGAAATGCACACATTTGGAGCTTCTGCCGGTCGAGCTTGGTATGGACAGGGAAAACGCAGAAAAAAATATTCCGTACGTAGCAGACGAAAAAACAGCAGAAAAAATTGCAGAATATCTCACCCGCGTGAGCAAGAGATATGGAACAGAATGGGAATACAAAGAAGGAAGGATTGTACTTCATGCGTAAAAAATGGGAAATAGAAGAGGAATACCGAAACTTTTGCCGGAACAACAAAGAACTTGCGCTGCAGACGCTGCGGGAGCTGACACTGACCCCGACGGAAACGGGAAAAGAAGATCAGAGAATCGCATATTGCATGGAATGGATGAAACAGCAGGGCATGGAGTCGGTTCATACGGATGAGCTTGGAAATGTAATCTGGGAGTATCGGCCGGAACAGGAAAAGAAGGTTCTGTATACGGCGCATCTGGACACCGTGTTTTCGCTGGAGGAGCCGCTGGAGATCAAAGAAGACGGAATGATCTGGCGTTGTCCCGGCATCACAGACGATACCGTGAATGTTGTGATGCTTCTGATGGCGGCAAAATACGTTCATGAGACAGAGCCGGAGCTTCCATGCGGTCTGATTTTTGCAGCGGATCTTGGAGAAGAAGGGCTTGGCAATCTGTGCGGAGTTCGCGCGCTTGTCGACCATTATGAAAAAAATCTGTGCGGAATGGCAGCCTTTGATCTGTATCGGGATAAAATGTATCCCATCTGCATCGGGTCTGTCCGGTATCGGATTTCGGCAAAAACAAAGGGCGGTCATTCCTTCCTGAATTTCGGAAGAAAAAATGCTATTGCAGAGCTTGCGGGCCTGATCGGAGAGCTTTACCGTTTTCAGACGGATGCAGCATCTCATACAACATACAATGTGGGAAAAATAGAGGGAGGAACCTCTGTTAATACGATTGCGCAGGATGCCTCCATGCTGTTTGAATTCCGTTCGGAGGATTACAGGAGCCTGGAAGCCTGCGAAACATATCTGGAGGAGACCATAGCAGCACGCCAGAGTGAGGAGGTACAGTATTCCTGCAAGCTCGTCGGAAAGCGGCCGTGCGCAAGAGAAACCGATCCTGTCCAGATGGCACGTATGACGCGGTGCGCACAGAAAACGCTGAAGGCAGCCGATGGGGAAGAGGCGGTATGCTCTGAAGCATCCACAGACTGTAATATCCCATTGTCGCGGCATATTCCTGCTATCTGCGTCGGTTTCTGCCGGGGCGGGGGAGCGCATACCAGAGAAGAATGGCTCGATGCCGCCAGCGTAGAAGATGGCATGTGTGCAGCCGTAGCACTCGTATGCCGGCTTCCGTGGATGTGCTGCGAGAGCAGAGTCGTTGTAAGGGACGGGATAGAGGATCGAAAAGAGAAAGAGGAAATCCGGCAGCTGCTGGAGCTGTGCGATCAGGATTTCGTTCCGCCGCTTTCCCACCGCAACAGTACATCCCAGACGAACTGGGCCGAGACAGAAGAAAAGACGGATGGAATTGCAGAATATCTGGAGAATATCTGCAGTCAGCATGTGGTGCTGTGGAAGGAAGAGGGAGTCGTGCGGGCCTTTATGACCTGGAAGGATCACTTTAACTGTGAGAATCTGGAAGCATATCCGGATTCCTGCTATCTGACCACCCTCTGCGTCTGGCCGGATTACCGCGGACAGGGAATTTCGGAGGTAATGTATGCAGAAGCAGAAAAGGATATCGCAGCAAAATTTCCGGGAAGCCGGATTACTCTCCGTACCTGGTCCACGAACGGGGCCCAGGAGCATATCCTGGACAAGCTGGGATATAGTCTTGTCCGGCGGCTGAAGGATGACAGGGGAGAAGGAATTGATACGGTTTATTTTGTGAAAAAGGAAGAAAACGACAGATAACATGGTGCTTGCAAATCGCAGCTGAAGATGTCATAATCGGAAGCATAAGACAGCAAAAGGAGGGCTATAGCTATGCCTTGTACAACCATTTTAGTTGGAAAGAAAGCATCGTATGACGGTTCCACCATGATCGCGCGAAACGACGATTCTGGTGCAGGCCATTATACATCGAAAAAATTTGTAGTGATTCACCCGGAGGAGCAGCCGAGAACCTATAAAACCGAGATTTCTCATCTGACCATTGAGCTTCCGGACAATCCGATGCGGTACACTGCAGTGCCAAACGCAGAAAAAGGCGAGGGTGTCTGGGCGGCAAGCGGCGTGAATGCAGCGCAGGTCGGCATGACTGCGACCGAGACAATCACATCGAATCCGCGTGTGCTGGGTGCTGATCCGCTTGTCGTTTATCAGCCGGCGGAAGACGGAAAAGAAGAGGTTCCGGGCGGAATCGGCGAGGAGGACCTCGTTTATATTGTTCTTCCTTATATTAAAAGCGCCAGAGAAGGTGTCAAAAGACTTGGCAGCCTGCTGGAGCAGTACGGTACATACGAGATGAACGGCATTGCATTTCAGGACCACGATGAGATCTGGTGGCTGGAGACGATCGGCGGCCATCACTGGATGGCAGTGAAAGTGCCGGATGACCATTATGTGGCCATGCCGAACCAGCTTGGCATCGACCATTTTGATCTGGAGGATGCACTCGGCGAACAGAAGGAATATATGTGCTCAGCAGACTTGAAAGAATTTATTGAAACATATCATCTGGATCTTTCTATGGATGGAAATTTTAATCCGCGCGATGCCTTCGGAAGCCACGATGATTCCGATCACGTTTACAATACACCGCGTGCCTGGTTCATGGAGCGCTGTCTGAACCCGCACACGAAAAAATGGGACGGACCGGATGCCGATTACACACCGGTATCCGACGATATTCCGTGGATGATGGTTCCGGAGAAGAAGATCACCGTAGAGGATGTGAAATACGTACTGTCCTCCCACTATCAGGGAACACCGTACGACCCGTATGCCGCATACGGCGATAAATCGTGGAAGGGAGCATATCGCTCCATCGGTGTCAACCGGACCGATTTCCTTTCTGTCATCCAGATGCGCCCGGATCACAAAGGAGACAACGGCATTTTGCAGTGGATTGCATTTGCGTCAAATACATTCAATGTGCTGGTTCCGTTCTACACCGATGTGACGACAACACCGGAGTATCTTTCCAACACAACGGGAGAGGTTTCCACAGATAACTTCTACTGGGCAAGCCGCATGGTGGCAGCAATGGCAGATGCATCCTATAAGTCTTCTATCTTTCACATTGAGCGGTATCAGGAAAAGGTGATGGCAAAAGGCCATGCACTGATCCACCAATACGATGCGCTACTTGCAGGGGAGACAGACGAAACAAAACAGACACAATTGAGAGAAGAAGCAAACAACAAAATCGCTGAAATGCTGAAAAAAGAGACGGGTGCAACACTGCACAAGGTACTCTTTGAACTCAGCAACCAGATGAAAAACGCGTATTCCAGATCGGATGCGTAAGGCTTTTTCAGGGAAAGAATAAGAGAATGGTTCTGCGCGCAGGAAAAATTGCGCGCAGAATCATTTCCTGTCCGGAATCGTCTCGAACAAACAGGGTGTTACAGTTCGCCGGACACCGGTGAACGATACGATCCTGATAAAAAATCTCAGCGTACTTTGGTGAATTTTGTTGACAACAGGCAGTTCCTGTGCTACAATAAACCAGCGACATGGAAGAAGGTCTTTTTTTTATGCCTGAAATTGCTGAAGTACGAGCAGCAAAAACAGGGCAGAAATGAAGAGACCGCCGCTGATCCGCAAGGATCACAAGCGATAACGCAAATACACAGTGGAGGTGGAAGTCGTGCGCGTAAAAATCACATTGGCATGTACTGAATGCAAACAGCGTAATTACAACATGACAAAAGAGAAAAAGAACCATCCTGAGAGAATGGAGACAAAGAAGTACTGCAGATTCTGCAAAAAGCACACAATGCACAAAGAAACCAAATAATCTTTGGTAAGAGGTGATCCAATGGCAGAAACTGAAAAAAAAGCATCCAAAAAGAGCTGGTTCAAGGGCTTGAAAGCAGAGTTCAGAAAAATCATCTGGGTTGACAACAAAACGCTGGGCAAGCAGACCGTTGCAGTCGTAGCGATCTCTGCAGTAACCTGCGGGTTAATCACCCTGGTTGACAGCGCTGTAATCGAGTTCGTCAATTTATTGATCAAATAAGGATAAAGGTGTCAGAATGTCAGAAGTAAACTGGTATGTAGTCCACACCTATTCGGGCTATGAAAACAAAGTAAAAGCCAATATTGAGAAAACAATTGAGAACCGTCATCTTGAGGATCAGATTTTGGAAGTACGTGTTCCTATGGAAGAAGTTGTTGAAGTCAAGAACGGAACCAAGAAACAGGTACTCCGGAAATTGTTTCCGGGCTACGTTCTGATCAACATGATCATGAACGACGATACCTGGTATGTTGTCCGCAATACCAGAGGTGTTACGGGCTTCGTCGGACCGGGATCCAAGCCGGTACCGCTTACGGATGAGGAAATGGTGAACCTTGGAATCACCGGTGGTGAGGAAAAGGTTGAGCTTGACCTTGAAGTTGGCGATGCAGTCGTTGTAACAGGCGGCGCATGGAAGGATACAACCGGACTGATTCAGAGTATCAACGATACAAAACAGATGGTTACCATCAATGTTGAGCTGTTCGGCCGCGAAACGCCGGTAGAAATAAGTTTCGCAGAAGTCAAGAAGATGTAAGAAATGCCCCAGGGGCGTTTCGTGGGAGGGAAATTCCCGCAATTACCACATTTATTTAGGAGGTGCCGTAAAATGGCAAAGAAAGTTACAGGATATATCAAATTACAGATTCCTGCTGGTAAAGCAACACCAGCACCACCGGTTGGACCTGCACTTGGACAGCACGGAGTAAACATCGTACAGTTTACCAAAGAGTTCAACGCAAGAACAGCAGATAAGGGAGACCTGATCATCCCTGTAGTTATCACTGTATATGCAGACAGAAGTTTCAGCTTCATAACCAAAACTCCTCCGGCAGCAGTTCTGCTTAAGAAAGCCTGCAACCTGAAATCTGGTTCCGGCGTTCCGAACAAAACGAAAGTTGCTACTATCTCTAAGGACAAAGTTCGTGAGATCGCAGAGATGAAGATGCCAGACCTGAATGCAGCAACTGTTGAGGCAGCTATGAGCATGATCGCAGGTACCGCAAGAAGTATGGGTATCGTTGTAGAGGACTAATTTAGAAGAAGAGTTTACATCTTCTCGTATTGACGTGGGAGGGAGATTCCCGCAACTACCACCAGGAGGTTATTAGACAATGAAACATGGTAAGAAATATTTAGAGGCTGCAAAAGCAGTTGATCGTAGCATTCAGTACGATCCGGCAGATGCTATTTCCACAGTTAAGAAATTAGCTACTGCTAAATTTGACGAGACAATCGAAGTTCACATCAAAACTGGTTGTGACGGACGTCACGCAGACCAGCAGATCCGTGGAGCAGTTGTTCTGCCGCACGGTACCGGAAAACAGGTTCGTGTACTTGTTTTCGCTAAAGGCGCAAAAGCTGATGAGGCTGTTGCAGCAGGTGCAGAGTTCGTTGGAGCTGAGGAGCTGATCCCGAGAATCCAGAACGATGGCTGGTTTGATTACGACGTTGTTGTTGCTACACCAGATATGATGGGTGTTGTTGGTCGTCTGGGCCGTGTACTTGGACCGAAAGGTTTAATGCCAAACCCGAAGGCTGGTACCGTAACTATGGATGTTACCAAAGCCGTTAAAGAGATCAAAGCAGGTAAGATTGAGTATCGTCTTGACAAAACAAACATTATCCACGTGCCAATCGGAAAAGCTTCTTTTACTGAGGAGCAGTTAAGCGACAACTTCCAGACGCTGATCGGTGCAATCAACAAAGCAAAACCGGCTACTCTGAAGGGACAGTACCTGAAGAGCGTTACTCTGGCTCCTACTATGGGACCTGGAGTTAAGGTTAATACTTTGAAGCTTGCATAATAAATGAAATACTGAGAACCCCCGGGGCTGTAATGGCTCCGGGGGTTCTTTGCGTTGAAAAACGGACGCAGGGGAAAGGCGAATTCCGATTCCTTAAGAAAGAGCTTTATTTCAATGGGAAATAATTGAAAAAGATCAAAATAGTGTTAGAACATGAAAATTAAGATCAAGTATTCTGCCGGAAATGTTAGTATAATGCTAAGTAGAAAGCAAACGAAAAGAGCAGAGCCCATGCATGCGTTTGGAACGGCGGGTTCTGGAAAGGGAGGTTTTTATGCAGTATTTTGAGAAACAGGGAAATGCGCTGATTTTCCGGCAGGATGGGGAGACGGTCCGGGTGGAGCCGTGGCAGAAGGACAGTCTTCGGGTGAGAGGTACGCTTCTTTCGGAGATAGAAGAGGGAAGCATTGCACTGCTTGATCCGGAACCGGTGGAAGCGGAAATTGAGCTGGTGGATGAACGGAAAGCGACGATCAAAAACGGTAAAATCCAGGCGGTTCTCGAGCTTCAGCCGTGGGGACAGAAGCTTCGGATTACGTTCTTGAATCAGAAGGGCGAGGTGCTGCTCTCTGAGATTGCGAACGGCGGAGCGCTCTGCCTGCGCGCACACGATTACCGTGCATTAAAGGGCGGCGCTTATCAGCTAAAAGTATCCTTCGATTCCAACCCGGATGAGAAGATTTACGGTATGGGACAGTATCAGCAGGAGCGAATGAACCTGAAGGGATGCAACCTGGAACTGGCGCACCGCAATTCGCAGGCGAGCATTCCGTTTTATGTATCGAGCCTTGGCTACGGCTTCCTGTGGCACAATGCAGCAGTCGGTGAGGTTCATTTCGGAACAAACACAACGGAATGGCTGGCACGCACCACAAAGCAGCTCGACTACTGGGTAACCGCAGGTGATACCCCGGCGGAAATTGAAGAGCACTTTGCAGATGCCATTGGTAAAGTTCCGATGATGCCGGAGTACGGCCTTGGCTTCTGGCAGTGCAAACTGCGCTACTACAATCAGGAGCAGGTACTGAATGTGGCACGCGAGTACAAAAAACGCGGCATTCCGCTGGATGTCTTTGTCATCGACTATTATCACTGGCCAAGATGCGGTGATTATCGTTTTGATGAAGAATATTTCCCGGATCCGAAAGCAATGATCGACGAGCTGCATGAGATGGGCATCGAGACGATGGTTTCCATCTGGCCGCAGATCGACTGGAGAAGCGAGAATTACGAAGAAATGAAACAGCAGGGACTCCTTGTGAAGAGCAACGCAGGTGTTGATGTACAGATGCTGTTCCATGGAAATAATGTCTTCCTGGATGCAACAAATCCGAGAACAAGAAAGTATGTATGGGAGAAAGTAAAGAAAAATTATGCAGATCTCGGCATCCACACCTTCTGGCTGGATGAGGCAGAGCCGGAGTTTTCAACCTATGAGTACGAGTGCTACCGCTACGCCGCAGGCCCGGTGGAAGAGATCGGAAATATTTATCCAAGAGAGTATTCCCGTATGTTCTACGAGGGCCAGAAAGAGAGCGGCCAGGAGGATATTGTCAACCTCGTCCGCTGCGCATGGCTCGGAAGCCAGAAATACGGAGCCCTTGTGTGGTCCGGCGATATTTTCTCAACCTACGAGGATTTCCGCAAACAGATCTGTGCAGGTCTTCATATGGGACTTTGCGGTATTCCGTGGTGGACGACTGATATCGGTGGATTCCACGGCGGTGTGACCGAAGATCCGGACTTTCAGGAGCTGCTTGTGCGCTGGTTCCAGTTTGGCACCTTCTGCCCGGTTATGCGTATTCACGGAAACCGGGGACCAAGAGAAGAGATCATCAACAAGGCTGGCGAAGTGCGTGAGGGAACCGGAGCTGACAACGAGGTATGGAGCTTCGGAGAGAAAAATTATGAAATCCTGACAAAATTCATCGGTGTCCGCGAAAAAATGCGCGATTACACGAGAAGCCTGATGGCAGAAGCACACGAAAAAGGAACACCGGTCATGAGAACGATGTTCTATGAGTTCCCGGAGGATGCAGCGTGCTGGGATATCTCCGATGCTTACATGTTCGGCTCCGACATCCTTGTAGCACCGATTGTCCGGCCAAAAGCAACGAGCCGTACCGTTTATCTGCCGGCCGGTGCGTCCTGGACGCTGGCAAATACCGGTGATGTTTATGAGGGCGGAAAAGCCTATGAAATTGAGGCGCCGATCGAAACACTGCCTGTTTTCCTTCGCAACGGAAAACAGGGATATCTGGTGGGAGAGATCTGATTTAACCGAATCAAGTAAGTCACCTGCTTCGAGTACGAAAAGTAATAAGCAGTGGTTGGGGACTTGCCTGTATCAGGAGGAATGCAAGCTTCTTCTGATAAACTGCGGAGCAGTTATTTGGTTATGGGCAGGCAGCCAATGCGGATTGCAGATAGCTGCATGAAAAAAGAAAAGGAAAAGGGAAAAGCATTCCAGAAGATCGATAAGATCCAAAGGAATGCTTTTCCGATGTTATAAATCAATCACGGATCCGAAAAGGGGATTTTAGCCTTGTTCCGCATATGGGCAGGCGGACAGAAAAACTTACGGAAGCGGATGGCCTGCCGCCAGATACAGCTCATACCATTCTTCCCGCGTCAGCGTAATAGCACATGCCGCGATAATCTCTTTCAGGCGGTTTTCGCTTGCCGTACCTGTGACAAGCTGCATATTTGCCGGGTGGCGCAGAATCCACGCTGCCGCAATCGTGGTATCACTGACGCTGTATTTTTCGGCCAGTGCACGGATTTTCCGGTTCAGTTCCGGGTACTCGTCGCTTCCAAGAAAACATCCTTTCCATGATGGCATCTGGAACGGAGACCATGCCTGCAGGGTAATATCGTGCAGACGGCAGTAATCGAGCAGACTGCCATCGTGGTCAACCGAACCCGGTGTTTCCATGTTCACTTCCATGCCATTTGCAACAAGGTTGGAAACCGGAATGCTGAACTGTACCTGATTGGCAACGAGTGGCTGGCGGACATATTTCTGCAGCAGTGCAATCTGCATCGGCTTGTGGTTGGAAACACCGAAATGGCGGACCTTTCCGCTCTCAAACAGAACATCAAAGGCGGCAGCTACATCTTCTGGTTCTACGAGCGCATCCGGCCGGTGGAGCAGCAAAAGATCGAGGTAATCCGTCTGCAGACGTTTTAAAATACCATCGACAGATTCCAGGATGTGGTCTTTCGACAGATCATAGCAGCCCTGGCGGATGCCGCATTTGGACTGGAGAAAAATATCCTCCCGTTTCAGGGACGGATCGCCGGAAAATGCCTCACCGAACACAGTCTCGCTCATGCCGCCGCCGTAGATATCCGCGTGATCAAAGAAATATGCGCCCTGCTCCAGCGCGGAGTGGATAAAATGATTCATCTCGTCCTTCGATTTTTCGGAAAGCCGCATGCATCCGACTGCAATGGAAGGAACTTTTCGCAGGTGATTGCCTAAAATTGTTTCTTTCATAGTAGAATTTTCTCCTTTGCAATGCTTCTGTATTCGCAGAGGTTTTCGTAAAGCAGGCGTGGAAGGACTCTGGAAGTACAGAAAGAATAGTAATTACGTTGCTTTTAATATATCATTTAAGTGCACTTGAAAGTCAATGGTTTTTGAGGAAAAGAGAATAAAAAAATCGCCGGAATCGATCAGAATTCGACCAGAACACAGAAAATCCGTATTTTGTTAACAAAATCGGAACAAAATCGACAACAAAGTTTACTTGCATTTTCAGAAAAATGATGTAAGATAGGGGTATTCGAAAAAAAGATCCGACAGGATCTGCGAAGTGGTATTGACTCAGATAATGGAGGTTTTGCGATGGATGCAAAAATAATAGCCGGAATCCTGGCCGCAGGAGGCGCAGCCTTAGCTGTGGGCGGCATATATAGCATGAATAAGAAAACAGGTTATTTTAAAAAGGGAAATTCCGTCCGATACGATGTTTCCCGTATTCCGTTTAAAAAAACAAGTCCGTTAAAAGGAAAAACAGTTGTATTTTTGGGATCCTCCGTGACGAAGGGCTTTGCTGCCCACAACAATTCGTTTGCGGAGTACATAGCGAAGAAAGACAGCTGTACCTGCATCAAAGAAGCGGTCAACGGAACCACGCTGATTGATAATGGTGAGGATTCCTACATCGAGCGTATGCGCGACAGGCTTGATCCAAAGCAACAGGTGGATCTTTTTATCTGCCAGCTGTCCACGAACGATGCAACACGCAACAGCCCGCTCGGTGAAATTTCGGAATCCTGCGATCTGGAGAGCTTCGATGTCGAAACTGTCTGCGGCGCGATTGAGTATATCATTGCATATGCAAAAGAAACGTGGCATTGCCCGGTGATGTTCTATACGAATCCACAGTATGATTCCGAGCCGTACGCGAAGATGGTAGAGGCGCTTCTGAAAATTCAGGAAAAATGGCAGATCGGTGTGATCGATTTCTGGAATGACGAACGAATCAACCGTGTTTCCCCGGAAAAACGAAAACTGTATCTTCAGGATCCGATTCATCCGATGAAGGCCGGCTATGCCGAGTGGCTGGTGCCTGTGATGGAACAGCGGATTGGTGAGTATCTGGAACAGCAGGTATAGGCAAAGAGAAAAATAAAAAATACTTTCGTGGTTTCTTTTGAAAAGATTCCGCGAAAGTATTTTTTTGATTTACAGGAAACTTCGTTGAATTTTCCTGTAAATTAAAAAAGCCCTCCGGGCAGGATCGCACTGCGGCGGACGGGAATTATGTCGCTGAAGCGACCCGCCGCAGGCGGAGAATCCTGCAAAGCAGGATTCTTTCTTGTTTACGAGAGCAGTGAGTCGGGATTCGCGCCTGCATTTTCCGTGGTTTTCCGTTTCTTCCGGATTCGGAACTGCTTGAAAATGCCCCGAATGGCAGCGTAGAGCTCCGGCTTTAGTTCTTCAAGCGGAACCGGCTGCTGGTACAGGATAGCATTGTAGCTTGTACCGCTTACAAGCTCCAGAATCATATAGAACATCAGCTCCGGTGAGCGATACGTATATGCTGCATGAGAGAGCAGAGATTCATAGATGGTGTAGATGGCCGGCGTGTCGGCAAACGGAGCAAAGGTAAGAGAGTTTTTGAAGAATCCCCAGCTCAGATGCTTGGAAATCAGCGTCACGAGGCTGTGGTTGGCGGCAAACTGGTCGAGGATATTGTCGGTGATAAAAAGCACCTGCTCTTCAAAATCATGGATATCCGGGTGGCGCAGCAGATCTGAGTAGGCGGCCTGAAATACCTGACTCGCCTTATGTGCAATCAGATGATTCCGAATATCGTACTTATCTTTGAAATAAAGATAGAAGGTACCTTTTGCAACGCCGGCGTTATTCACGATATCCGAAATGGATGTTTTACTGAAGCCGTTGTTGATAAAAAGTGAGAAAGCAGAGTCCAGAAGGGACTCACGTTTCATTTGTTTGTTGTTGTCAATTTTTCCCACAGAGAGTCTCCTTTCCTGAAAAATATCACATCATGTGTCATTTACTTAACTACAATTATAGTTAGAATACATGGAAACTGTCAAAGGGAAAATGACTAATTTTCTCATTTTTGTGACTATGCACGAAGAAAAAAATGACCGATCGTCAATTTTGTGCAGTATTTAATGTTGACTAAGAGTCATTTTTGCGTTATAACATTAGATGATTGAAAGGCATAGGAAAAACATCCTCGATCTGAGGGAAACAGTATCCCGCAGTATCTTACTCCGAGCGGGTTTTACTTCTCTTATGATCCTGGATTTCATCATAAAAAACCATTATAAAAACCACAGAAAGGAAGTTTATCACAATGAATAGAAACAGAAAACTGAGAAAACAGATGATGTCTGGTCTTGCTGTTGGTATGGCTGCTGTTATGGGAGCTGCTCCGGTTTATGCAGCGACAGGAGAGGACGCAGCGGTTTCCAAAGAAGAAACCGTATATGTAAATGCAAATGCAGACGGATCGGAAGATCAGATCACCGTATCCAACTGGCTGAAGAACGCAGGAACGGAAAAGAACCTGAAAGATGAGAGTGAACTGAAGGACATCAAAAACGTAAAGGGCGACGAGGAGTTCACCCAGAGCGGAAACGAGCTGACCTGGCAGACAGACGGCGAAGATATCTATTATCAGGGAACAACCACAAAAGAACCTCCGGTTTCCGTGAAGTTCACCTATTATCTGGACGGCAAGGAAATCAAACCGGATGACCTGGCCGGAAAGAGCGGAAAACTGAAAATCAAAGTTGACTATACAAACAACACAAAGACAACGGTTGACATCAATGGCAAGAAAGAGACGATGTACACCCCATTCGTCCTGATGACCGGAATGATTCTTCCGCAGGATACTTTCTCCAATGTCAAGATCGACAATGGTAAAGTCATTTCCGATGGAAGCAGAAACATCGTAATCGGATTTGGTATGCCGGGCCTGCAGGAAAGCCTGGGATTAAATTCCGATTCCCTTGAAGATCTGGTATCCGGTGACAGCGATTTCGAACTGCCGGAAAGCCTGGAGATCACTGCAGATGTGGAGAACTTCTCTCTGGATTCTACCTTCACCGTTGCACTTGACGATGTTCTCGACACCATCGATACCGACAACATCACCGGATACGATGATCTGAAGGATGCACTGAGTGATCTTGAGGATGCTGCAATGGAACTGGTTGACGGTTCCAAGGCACTCTCCGATGGTGTGGATACTTTAAAAGACAGCTACAAAGAGCTGGATGACGGTATCGGAACGTTAAAAGACGGCGCTGACGAGCTGAACAGCGGAGCCGGCACACTGGCAAGCGGAGCCGGCACACTGGCAAGCGGAGCATCGACTCTGGCAAACGGAACTTCTACTCTGAACAGCGGAGCTTCTACCTTAAACAGCGGAGCAGCTACCCTGTCCAACGGAGCATCCACCTTAAGCAGCGGAGCTTCTTCCCTGGCAAGCGGCGTAAACTCCTACACCGAGGGCGCTGATACCCTGAATAAAGCAATCCAGACGTATCTTGGAAAGAACGGTGTGCTGACTGGAAGCGTAACCGAGTATGTAAACGGTGTGAATAAAGTCGTTGCAGGCGTAAAACAGTACACCGACGGAACAACACAGCTGTCCGACGGCGTTGCTTCTTATGTAGCAGGCGAGAAACAGCTTGCAGCAGGCGCTGAGCAGCTTCAGCCTCTGGCAGACGGCCTGACCGGGGTAAACAGTGCAATCGCAACACTGAACGCAGCACTCGACGGAAAAGATGAGAATGATATTTTAGCAGGAGCAAAACAACTCTCCGAAGGACTGACCAGTTTGAACGAGCAGCTGCAGAGCACCGATGTACAGAGCCTTCTGACGATGGCAGACGGTATGACCAGCACCGGTTCTACCCTGATCTCCGAGACCGAGGCACTCTCCGAGGTTCTGAACACCACAATCGCAGGATCTGTCAACAGCATGATGACAAACGGCAACGAGCTGATGAGCCAGATGGATACGTTGTCCAAAGGACTTGAGAGCTACTTAAGCGGTCTGGAGGCACAGATCACGAATCAGGCAACGCAGATGGGAACCCAGATGGCAGCACAGGTTCAGGCATGGGCAGACGGAGCAGCAGCACAGCTGAACCAAGAAGCAACAGCAGCAGCACAGAGCGCAGCTGATGCAGCAGCAAGCCAGGCATCCGCCGATGCAGCAAAACAGGCAAATGATCAGCTCTCTGCAGCAGCAGCTACACTGGATGCACAGATTTCCGCAGCTAAGAGCGCTGGAAATACAGAGCTTGCCGATTCCTTAAGTAAAGCAAGAAACCAGATCGGAAGTGTCAGCGTTTCCGCTTCCGCCGGAACCGTTTCGGTTACTCCGGTTACAGCTCCGCAGATTACCCTTCCGGAACTGAACTTCGAAATCGAGCGCCCGGATCTCTCCGGTCTTGCAGCAATGCAGCAGAAGATGAGCGACATCAAGAGCCAGTACAGCGATCTGCAGAAGACGGTTGCAGCTCTGATGCCGCAGCTTGAGACCATGCAGAAACAGATGCAGACCATCACCGATAATAAAGCAGTTGTTGAGCAGAATCTTGGTGCAATGCAGAAACTGACCGCAGGTGTGGCACAGCTTGATGCAGGCGGAAGCGCTCTGTACAAGGGCATCGGTACTCTGTCCGCAGGTGTGAGCCAGCTGTACAGCAGCACAAATGAGAGTTTTGCAAAAGCAACAGCAGGCATCAATGCACTGACCGCAGGATTTACTCAGCTGAGTGCTTACAATGATACGCTGCTTTCCGGCGCAAGCCAGCTGAAAGCAAATGCACCGGCTCTGGTTGAGGGTGTTACGACTCTGCAGGGCGGCACGACACAGCTGACCGCAGGTCTTGGACAGCTGGGAAGCCAGTTAAGCGATGGATCTGCAAAACTTTCTGCAAACAGCGGAAGCTTAAGAAGCGGTGCTTCTCAGGTAGCAGGCGGAGCATCCCAGCTGGCAAGCGGAGCCTCCACACTGGCAAATGGAACTTCTTCCCTGGCAAGCGGAGCTTCTGAACTGAACAGCGGAGCATCTACGCTGGCAAGCGGAGCATCTACGCTGGCGAGCGGAGCTTCTACACTGGCAAATGGAACTTCTTCTCTGGCAAGCGGAGCTTCTGATCTGAAATCGGGAAGCAGCAAGGTTGTTGATGGTATTGACGAGCTGTCCGATGGGGCGAAAGAACTGGCTGACGGTACGAAGAAGTTTGAAGAAGAGGGTACCAGCAAGCTGAAGAGTACCTTTGAGGATGATCTGGGAGATGTACTGGATCGGATTCAGGCGCTGAATTCGGATAAATGTGCTTATACTTCTTACAGTGGTAAGGCAAATGGAATGGATGGAAGCGTGAAATTTATTATCGAGACTGCAGCAATTGAAGCTGCGGAAGAGTAATGTGATTCCACGGTAGATTGTGAGGCCGCCTGCGGTCGGGATATTTTCCCCGACCGCAGGCGGCATTTACGTTAGGTGGGGTGCAAAAAGACAAAAAATAAGAACAGCCCGCGGATATGCGGGCTGCTCTTTCATAATGAGGGGGGAGATAGTTTTGAGTGGTTCATCAACTATCTGAGATATAGTATAGTGAAGAAATGTGAGCAAAGTATGTCTATTTTCTAAAAGAAACAGTAAATTTCTAAAGAATAAGTGAATCCATCCATTGAGTAAATCACTTCCGTCCGCCAAAACGTAGATGGGTCCCCAGGCGGACGTTCCGCTGTGCCTGGGGGTCGTATCCTCCCGTCCTATTCAAAAGAAAGTTTCCGGTTCCCATAACTCTTCCGGTACTGTCCCGGCGTCATCCCGGTGAGTTTTCGGAAAGCCGTGGAAAAATTATGCGCATCCTGAAATCCCACATTATAAGCAATCTGAGAGACCGTGTGATTTGTGTCCGTCAGCTCGGCCATAGCGCTGTCCATTTTGGATTTCAGGATGAATTGTTTTAACGTCATCCCGGTGCCCTCGTGGAAGAGGGAGGAGAGGTATTTGTCGTTGTATCCGAAATAACGGGCGAGTTCGGTGACTTTGAGGGACTCGCTGCTGTGGTACTGGATGTAGCTGATGATGTCCTGCAGGATCTGCGTCCGCTGCGTTTCGGAAGTGTAGGTGCGGTAGAAGGGACTCTGACAGTTGATTTCGCCGAGAACAGCGGCAGTCAGGCTGTTGTTGAGGAACGTGTTGTGGAAACGCAGGGAAGTGTCCTGGAGCTGCTTCATGAGGATGATGACGCGGTTCGGGGAGGAAAGCGTTCTCTGGAGCGGGATGCATAACGTTTCGGGGTAGTTGGATGGAAGCTGGGCGGGAGCGAGGTCCTCAAGGCGGTAGGAGGATGGCGGTGCAGCATGAAACTCATCCAGAACCGATCCGGCGGTCGGGTCAGAAGGAGCGACGATCGGTGCGGAGGGGATACCTGGGATAAAATGGAGCCAGTAGAAAGAGCAGCTTCCCTTTTTCGAGCCATGCTGATGGACGGTCGGCGGCAAAAGAAGATATTCGCCGGGGTGAACCTCGTAAGAGCGGCGTTCGTCCGCGATAAAAAGCGTTCCTTCCGTCACAACCATCAGTTCAAAATTGACGAGATTCCGTGTCAGGTGCATCCACTCCGGGGACGGGGACTGGAATTTGCCGCAGAGGTCGTAGGTAAAACAGGCGGCATCTGGAAATAAAACAGAGATCATATGACTTTTTCAAACCTTTTCAAACATTCTTGTATTTTAAACGGCGGTCCGTTTTGCTAAAATAAAACTATAGAAAAACAGGAAAACAGCCGTCAAAAGAAGTGTAACGCTTCCCATCCCTGAAAGCAAGGAAAATATCTTTTTCAAACCAGGAGGCGGCGGAAGACAACGAAAAAGGAGACCGAAAAAATGGATCAGAAAAACTTCAGCAAACCATTATCCCTGGCAAAAGTCCAGGTTACTGATGCATTCTGGAAAAAAGAGATGGAGCTTGTCCGCACCGAAGTAATTCCGTATCAGTGGAATGCCTTAAATGACAATGTTCCGGGAGCAGCACCGAGCTTCTGTATGCGGAACTACCGCCGCGCCGGTGAAGTTGAAAAAGAGCGGAAAGCAAAAGGAGACAAATTTGTTCAGATCAAATATCCGCTGGATACTTTTGAGACACTGCCGAAGGATGGCAAAATGGACGGAAGATTTTATGGCTTCCTGTTCCAGGATACCGATTTTACCAAATGGGTGGAGGCAGTTGCGTACTCCCTGACACAGCATCCCGATCCGGAGCTGGAAAAAACGGCAGATGAAGCAATTGAAGCTGTCTGCGCAGCACAGAGAGAAGACGGATACCTCGATACCTACTATCTGATCAACGATCAGGATATGATTTTTACAAACCTTAAGGACAACCATGAGCTGTACTGCTTCGGTCATCTGACGGAAGGCGCCGTAGCCTATTATCAGGCGACCGGAAAAGACCGTCTCTTAAAAGCAGCAGAGCGTTTCGCGGACTTTATTGCCAGCAAACTCGGTCACGGCGAGGGTAAAAAAGCAGGTTATCCTGGTCACGAAATTGCAGAGATGGCTCTGATGCGTCTCTATGATCTGACCGGCGAGCAGAAGTATCTCGATCTTGCAAAATACTTCATCGACGAGCGCGGAACAAAACCATACTATTACGATATCGAGCGCGGTCTGACCTGCCCGGAGGGCGAGGAACGATATAGCTACAATCAGGCAAACCGCCCGGTGCGTCAGCAGGATGAGGTGCAGGGGCACTCCGTACGCGCCGTATATCTCTATTCCGGCATGGCGGATGTGGCAAGGGCAACGCAGGATGAGAGCCTGCTGAAAGCCTGTGAAACTCTCTGGAACAACATGGTGCATCAGAAAATGTACGTCACCGGCGGAATCGGTGCCACTCATATAGGAGAGGCATTCTCTTTCAACTATGACCTGCCAAACGATACCGCTTACGCAGAGACCTGTGCATCCATCGGTCTTGTGTTCTTTGCTCGCCGCATGCTGGAGATTCAGGCAAAAGCAGAGTACGCGGATGTGATGGAATTAGCCCTCTACAATGGCGTTCTCTCCGGAATGGCGCTCGACGGAAAGAGCTTCTTCTATGTCAATCCGCTGGAGGTACTGCCGGAGGCATGTCACAAGGATGAGCGGAAATTCCATGTAAAACCGATCCGTCAGAAATGGTTCGGCTGTGCCTGCTGCCCTCCGAACCTGGCAAGAACGGTAAGCTCAGTTGCATCTTACGCATACACGGAAAACGACACAACCCTGTTTGTCCACTTGTACATGGGCGGAACAGTGGAAGGAGAAAAAGTAAAAGCATCCATCACTTCCGAATTCCCGTGGGACGGCCATGTTTCCGTGACCTGCGAGAGCGATACCAAAGAGCCGTACACCTTTGCATTCCGCATCCCGGGATGGTGTGCTTCTTATGAAAAAGAGATTCCAAAAGGCGCAGAAGTGGAAGAAAAAGACGGGTATCTTTATGTGACAAAAGTATGGGCGAAGGGTGAGACGATCCGCCTGAACTTCCCGATGGAAATCCAGTTTCTGGCATCCAATCCGCTTGTACGCGAGGACGCCGGCCGTGTTGCCGTAAAACGAGGACCGGTTGTTTACTGTATGGAAGAAGCAGACAACGGAAAGAATCTGCATTTGACAAAACTCTGTGTGAATGGTGAAAAAACCGCAGAAGCAGCCGATGAGCTGGGCGAGTACTTTGTGAGCGTAACGGCCGAGGGACGTCGCATGAAGCTGGGCGATGCAGAAAAACAGCCGTTGTATCATCTGTATCAGAAAGAGGAAGAGGAAAAGACGAAACTGAAGCTGATTCCATATTATATGTGGAACAACCGAGGTGAGGGCGAAATGCAGGTATGGATCCGCGCATGTGAATGATTTTATTAAAGAAGAAATAAAGAACTCCGGAAAAGGGATGGCTCCTGATACAGCCTCCCCTTTTTTCCGGAGTTCTTGTTATGCCAAAATATGAGAATCCTGCAAAAAAGAAAGTGAATTTTTTGCAGGATTCTTTGTGCTATTGGTACAGATTATTTTCTGCTTCTCATAGAAAGACTGCCGAAAGCAGAAGAAACGGCGGGCAGAATCACGAGGACGACCGCAAGGACAATCATTCGATCCACAAAGTCTGTCATGGCCTGTACAACGCAGACAGAGAGAGTCAGATTCATACCGAGGCTGTGAAGCAGCTGCACCAGCACAGTGGAGCCGGAGGAAGTAATTCCACCGAAAACAACCGCGGTGATTGTGGAACTTACCACAGTACCCGGAAGTGAGATCACAAGCGCTGCCGGAAACAGCTTCCAGCCCATGGTGCGAAGAGAAAGTCCCTCACTGCGGGAGCCGGCCGTATGGGATGGGCGGAGCTTCCGGAATACAAGACCTGCAACCAGACCAAGGATGAGCTGTACCGGAATATAGTAAAACGCATAGACATCACTTGTCATACCGGAAATCAGTCCGGAAATGAGTCCCGGGACGAGGCCTGCAACCGGTCCGAACAGGGCGGCAGCCAGAACCGTTCCGATGGAGTCGAGGTAAACCGGAAGGCGCAGCAGCAGTGCAACGGTACCGCCGAGGATATTGATAACACCACAGAGTGCCAGAGTCGTGAGCTTTAACGTACGGTTTGCGTTCATCTTGCGTCCCCTCCCTTCTGAAACATTGTCTCATGCGGGAAGACGGGCGGTGCGGTAAGAATCTGGTCGAGAACCGGTGCAGATTCCACTTCAGATACGCCAAGAACACGCGCAAAGAACATCAGGAAAAAGCGGCTCACATCGACCTGCGTCAGAATGTGACTGTTCGGTGCTTTCTGATAAAAATTCATGGCATCCACAACGGTCTGACCAAGGCAGAGACCATTTGTTTCCACCTGCGTATAGGCATCAAAACCGCTGCAGAGCGACGGATCCACAAGATAAGCGGCTGCGAGCGGATCGTTGATTACGCATCCGATGACCTTTTCCTGTTTCCAGTGAAAATCGAAGTAAAAACGTGTCAGCTCCTCGATGCGGGTTCCGACTTCCGGATTTACACACTTCATATATTCCACGAGATTCGGAGTCAGAACAATTTTTCTTGTGACATCCAGCCCGATCATATGGAGCTTTTTGCCGGCAAGCTGCGGCAGCTCGGAGAAAGCACGGAACACTTCGGCTGCGGCGTCCGGGTCGCACCAGTAATTATACTCGGCAACCGGAGAGCAGTTTCCGTGACTCTTGTAGCTTCCGCCCATGGAGACCAGTGCTTCGAGATTCTCAAGGCATTCCGGTGCACACGAAATAACCTTTGCAAGATTCGTCATCGGTCCGAGGGCAAGAATTGTAACATCAGGGGTTGTTTTTAAGGTTTCGATGAGGAAAGAAACAGCGTCTGTTTTTGGCGTAAGCTCTTTGACATCCGGCCAGCCGGATTCGCCGAGGCCGTCCATGCCGTGCGTGTCCATGGCATCCACATAGTCGCGGACCAGGGGAGTTTCCTCTCCGACATAAACAGGGACATCTGTTTTTCCAATCATGGAAAGAATTTTGAGGGCATTTTTTGCGCCCATAGAAGCGGGTACATTTCCGCTGACTGTGGTGATGCCGATCAGATCCAGCTCTTTGGAAGCTGCGGCAAGCATCAGGGCGAGAGAATCGTCGATGCCGGGATCACAGTCGATGATCAGTTTTTTTGCATTCATTTTCCAATCTCCTTGAAATAAAATGATTTTGAGATACTTGGTTTTTTATACTGGGAAGTTCACGAACCAGTCCGGACACCCGTAAAAAGGCGGGAAAATCCGATTATATAAATGCACGGGAATGAGTATAGCACAGATTCAAAAAAGAATCCAGCAAAAAGAATCGAGTAAAAAGAATTCAGTAAAAACAAGCCTTGCCTGTTGGAGAAAAATCGAGTATGGTATATAAGCGTAGAACAAATGAGAATATATGAGAATATATGAGAATATATGGGAGATAAAAGCATGGCAGATGGATTTTTAGCACCAACGGGAAGATTCTATCCAAAAACAGAAAATTTTCATGCGCAGACCGCGCGGGCAATTCTAGGCCCGGAAGGTCAGACGGACGAGCCGATTCAGGAGCTTTTGCGCCGGGGATATATTTTATTTGTGGGCTTCCACAAACCAGGTGAACCGGAAAATCTCCATGCCGATATGGATTATGTGCTCGGCGGACCGGGACACCCGGCGACAGAAGGGCAGAAGGCATGGATTGCGGAACATGTAGAGGAGTTGTCGGGAAAACAGCAGTTTGACATCAACAACGATGAGATAACCTTTCAAAGATTCTACATCAGCAACATCCGTATGTTTCCCTGGTGCAGGGGCTGCGCGGAGGAAAAAGCGCGCGAGCTCTGGGGAAATGCACAGAGTGAGGAAAAACCAAAACGGTGTGATGCGTGCCCGGGCTTTCGAGACCGTCCGCTTTAGAGTATGTCTGAAAAATCATTTCCGCAAACAGCCGGTTTCGTTTTTATATCGCTGAAGCGACCCGCCGCAGCCGGTGAAGTCTGAAAGCCTGCAAAGCAGGATTCTTTCGTGTACACGTTCTGACGAAAAAAATGTCAGAAAATAATTGGATGAGAATATAATAGGAAGAAAAAACACTTTTATATAGTAATGCAGCAATGGGGAAAATCCGCAAAAAGCCGCGTGAACACGCGATTTTTACGGATTTTCCCCTTGACTTTTGATAGGACAGACGATATAATAAACGAGCGTGCGTAAAAGACGGTTTCTTTTGGCGCGCAAAAGCTGCAAAGCAATTATGTTGAACTAAAGCAGCCGTATGAAACCCCGTGGGACACACGGAGAAATCTATCAGGAGGTGAAATGGAATGCCAACATTCAACCAGTTAGTAAGAAAAGGCCGTGAGACTTCCGTAAAGAAATCTACCGCGCCGGCACTGCAGAAAAGCTACAATTCTCTGAGAAAGAAATCCACAGATATGTCTTCTCCTCAGAAGAGAGGTGTGTGTACAGCTGTTAAAACTGCTACACCGAAGAAACCTAACTCAGCTCTTCGTAAAATCGCCAGAGTTCGTCTTTCCAACGGAATCGAAGTAACAAGTTACATCCCAGGAGAAGGTCACAACCTTCAGGAGCACAGCGTTGTTCTGATCCGTGGAGGAAGAGTTAAGGACCTGCCAGGTACCAGATACCACATCATCCGTGGTACACTTGATACTGCAGGTGTTGCTAACAGAAAACAGGCCCGTTCTAAATACGGTGCTAAGAGACCGAAAAAGAAATAATTAAGTAAAACGAGTTCGAGATATATCTAGTATCACAAAAAAGCGAAATGTTGTGCGTTATTCCATAAATCCCCACGGCTGCGGATTTATAGAGAATTTACACGCGCGGACATACTGCAAATAAGTGTGAGTACCGATGATTTAATCGAATGATGGTTAAGGAGGGAAGTAACGTGCCACGTAAAGGACATACTCAGAAAAGAGATGTTTTAGCAGATCCGTTATACAATAACAAAGTGGTAACCAAGCTGATCAACAACATCATGCTGGATGGTAAGAGAGGCGTTGCCCAGAAAATCGTATACGGCGCATTTGCTAAAGTAGAAGAAAAAGCTGGAAAACCAGCAATCGAAGTATTTGAAGAAGCAATGAACAATATCATGCCGGTTCTTGAAGTAAAAGCAAGACGTATCGGTGGTGCTACTTATCAGGTACCGATCGAGGTAAGACCGGACAGACGTCAGGCTCTTGGCCTTCGTTGGCTGACCGCTTATTCTCGTAAGAGAGGCGAGCGTACCATGGAAGACAGACTGGCAAACGAGATTCTGGATGCATCTAACAACACAGGTGCTTCTGTGAAGAAGAAAGAAGAAGTTCATAAGATGGCAGAGGCTAACAAGGCATTTGCTCACTACAGATTCTAAGAGGAGGAAAATCCGTTGGCTGGAAGAGAATATCCATTAGAGAGAACCAGAAACATTGGTATTATGGCTCACATCGATGCAGGTAAAACAACCCTGACCGAGCGTATCCTGTACTATACCGGTGTTAACTACAAGATTGGTGATACTCACGAAGGAACTGCTACCATGGACTGGATGGAACAGGAGCAGGAGCGTGGTATCACAATTACTTCAGCTGCTACAACCTGCCACTGGACTCTGGAAGAGAACTGCAAGCCGAAACCGGGCGCTCTTGAGCACCGTATCAACATCATTGATACCCCAGGTCACGTTGACTTTACCGTAGAGGTAGAGCGTTCTCTTCGTGTACTGGACGGCGCTGTCGGCGTGTTCTGTGCAAAAGGTGGTGTAGAGCCTCAGTCTGAGAACGTATGGCGTCAGGCTGATACCTACAACGTACCGCGTATGGCATTCATCAACAAGATGGACATCCTTGGCGCTGACTTCTACAACGCTGTAGATCAGATCAAGACCAGACTTGGTAAAAATGCTATCTGCCTTCAGCTTCCAATTGGTAAGGAAGATGAGTTCAAGGGAATTATCGATCTGTTCGAGATGAAAGCTTACATCTACAACGACGATAAGGGCGATGATATCTCCATCGTTGATATCCCGGAAGATATGAAAGACGACGCTGAGCTGTATCACACCGAGCTGGTAGAGAAAATCTGCGAGCTGGATGATGAGCTGATGATGCGTTATCTGGATGATGATATCCCGTCTGTAGACGAGATGAAAGCAGTTCTGCGTAAAGCTACCTGCGAGTGTACAGCTGTACCGGTATGCTGCGGTTCTGCATACAGAAACAAAGGTGTTCAGAAACTTCTGGATGCGATCCTTGAGTACATGCCGGCTCCGACCGATATCCCGCCAATCGAGGGTACCGATCTGGACGGAAACCCGATCGTAAGACATTCTTCCGATGAGGAGCCGTTCTCCGCACTGGCATTCAAGATTATGACAGACCCATTCGTTGGTAAACTGGCATATTTCCGTGTGTATTCAGGAACCATGAACTCCGGTTCTTACGTACTGAATGCAACAAAAGATAAAAAAGAGCGTGTTGGACGTATCCTTCAGATGCATGCAAACAAACGTATGGAGCTGGACAAAGTTTACTCCGGTGACATCGCAGCTGCAATCGGATTCAAGTTCACCACCACAGGTGATACCATCTGCGACGAGCAGCATCCGGTAATCCTTGAGTCTATGGAGTTCCCGGAGCCGGTTATCGAGCTGGCTATCGAGCCTAAGACAAAAGCAGGCCAGGGCAAACTGGGCGAGTCCCTTGCAAAACTGGCTGAGGAGGATCCGACCTTCCGTGCACACACCAATCAGGAAACTGGTCAGACCATTATCGCTGGTATGGGTGAGCTGCATCTGGAAATCATCGTTGACCGTCTGCTTCGTGAGTTCAAAGTAGAGGCTAACGTAGGTGCTCCGCAGGTTGCATACAAAGAGACCATTACCAAACCGGCAGACATCGACAGCAAATATGCAAAACAGTCTGGTGGACGTGGACAGTATGGTCACTGTAAAGTTAAATTCGAGCCTATGGATGCAAACGGCGAAGAGATTTACAAATTCGAGTCTACCGTTGTCGGTGGAGCTATTCCGAAAGAGTATATCCCGGCTGTAGGCGAAGGTATCGAAGAGGCTATGAAAGCCGGTATCCTGGGAGGCTTCCCGGTAGTCGGTGTTCATGCAAATGTATACGACGGATCTTATCATGAGGTCGATTCTTCTGAGATGGCATTCCACATTGCTGGTTCTCTGGCATTCAAGGAAGCTATGCAGAAGGGTGCTCCGGTTCTTCTTGAGCCTATCATGAAAGTCGAAGTTTCCACTCCGGAAGATTACATGGGTGATGTTATCGGTGATATCAACTCCCGTCGTGGTCGTATCGAGGGTATGGATGACATCGGCGGCGGAAAGATGATCCGTGGATTCGTACCGTTGGCTGAAATGTTCGGTTACGCAACAGACCTTCGTTCTAAAACTCAGGGACGTGGTAACTACTCCATGTTCTTTGATAAATACGAGCAGGTTCCGAAAAACGTACAGGAAAAAGTTCTGTCTGCAAAAGCAAAATAATGTAAGAAAAATAATCGGGTGTGCAGCTGTCAAAGGCTGCACAGCCTAAAAGTATTATTTTTCTGAGATTTCCCTTGCAAATAAGACGGAAATGCAATATAATCAGACTTAGCAGGTTTACGATTCAGGTGGGTTCCTGCCACCAATTTAGTCTCAAAAAAGCCCACTGGGCGCAATTTTAAGGAGGACATTTTAAAATGGCTAAAGCTAAATTTGAAAGAACAAAACCGCATTGTAACATTGGTACCATCGGCCACGTTGACCATGGTAAAACAACTCTGACCGCAGCTATCACAAAAGTACTTTCTACCAGAGTAGAAGGAAACACTGCTGAGAACTTCGAAGATATCGATAAAGCTCCGGAAGAGAGAGAGCGTGGTATCACAATCTCTACTGCACACGTTGAGTATCAGACAGAGAAAAGACACTATGCACACGTTGACTGCCCAGGCCATGCTGACTATGTAAAGAACATGATCACTGGTGCTGCACAGATGGACGGAGCTATCCTTGTAGTAGCTGCTACAGACGGTGTTATGGCTCAGACAAAAGAGCACATCCTTCTGTCCCGTCAGGTAGGTGTACCTTACATCGTTGTATTCATGAACAAATGCGATATGGTAGACGACGAAGAGCTGCTTGAGCTGGTAGACATGGAGATCCGTGAGCTGCTGAACGAGTATGACTTCCCGGGAGATGACACTCCGATCATCCAGGGTTCTGCTCTGAAAGCTCTGGAAGATCCGGCTGGCCCATGGGGAGATAAAATCATGGAGCTTATGGATGCAGTAGATAGCTGGATCCCGGATCCGCAGCGTGACACAGATAAAGATTTCATCATGCCTGTAGAGGACGTATTCACCATCACTGGTCGTGGTACTGTTGCTACTGGCCGTGTTGAGGCTGGTGTTCTTCATCTGAATGAGGAAGTTGAAATCGCAGGTCTGAAAGAAGAGACCAAGAAAACTGTTGTAACTGGTATCGAGATGTTCCGTAAACTCCTCGATGAGGCTCAGGCTGGTGATAACATCGGTGCTCTGCTTCGTGGTGTTCAGAGAACAGAGATCGAAAGAGGACAGGTTCTGGCTAAACCAGGTACCGTTCACTGCCATACCAAATTTACCGCTCAGGTATACGTTCTGACAAAAGACGAGGGTGGCCGTCATACTCCATTCTTCAACAACTATCGTCCGCAGTTCTACTTCCGTACAACTGACGTAACAGGTGTTATCACTCTTCCAGAAGGAACTGAGATGTGCATGCCTGGCGATAACGTAGAGATGACCATCGAACTGATCCACCCGATCGCTATGGATCAGGGTCTTACCTTCGCTATCCGTGAGGGTGGCCGTACCGTTGGATCAGGCCGTGTTGCTACTCTGATCGACTAATTATCGGTAGACTATTCTAAATAAAATATAATTGTATCGAAAGATACTTGTGCTCAAACGTAAGAGACCCCGGCGCCGTAAGGCGGCCGGGGTTTTTCTGTTTTTAACCAAAAGAAACTTATCATATATAGCAGGATATGATATAATTTTTATTAGTTGAAATAAAAGAGAATAAGAAAGGAAAAAAGGATGGACTACTTGGAGGCAATTGATCAAACCTCTTATTTATCAGTACCGAATGCAATGGAGAGAACTGCTGCAGTGCGTGGGAATTGTACCGGATAACATTTCTTCCCTGGTACATGCGTTTGGAATTCGTTTGAAAAAACAGGAGATATGGCATCCAGCATATGAAGCCTTTTGCCGATGCGGGGAACCGTATGTGCTTACCATGGAAAATCTGAAGGGTATTACAGAAGTACAGCCTGTCGGAACGTGTGTATACATTGTGGAAAACGAAATGGTATTCAGCTATCTTATGGAACAGGTGCAGGGAAAGAATGTGTCGCTGCTGTGTACGTCGGGACAGCCGCGGTATGCAGCATTAAAACTGATTTCGTTGATCGTACAGAGTGGGATTCCCATTTACTACAGTGGAGATCTTGACCCGGATGGGATCAAAACCAGAATCTGTAAAATACGAATTGTGAATGATGGGAAAAGATAGAACAGAAAGGATTTTACCAGCATGATTACAAAGGCGGACATCAAACAGGAGACGAATTCCGTATCATATAACCGTGGAAAAAAGATCTATGAAGAACAGAAAGTGCATGCTTTTCAGGTACAGGAAATGGAGGATATTTTCGGATATCAACTGCATAAAATTACAGCTGTCGTAGACGGAAGCGGAAAAAATATGTATTGTGTCAGCGTTTCTGTAGATGAAGAAATGTCTGAAATTATGGAAGATGATTGTGATTGTCCGGCACATGAGCAGTACTGGGGATTGTGCAAACATTGTGTCGCTGTTTTGCTGTACTATCTTGAATGGCGGAAAAAAGAGAGAAAAAAACTGGAAGAAAAAGTGAGAAATGACGAAGAACATCAGGAACTGGAGCAGCTTCTTCGTGCTGTCGGCGTGAAAAAAGGAATGGAAGAATTCCAGGGAGAACATAAAATTGTCAGAAAAGTAGTAAAACCAACACCAAAAGCAGAGACAAGCCCCGGTTTTTCTGAACTGCTTTCACATTATGTGATGCGGGATCAGGTTGCTTTTCTGCCGAAAGCAAAAGCAGGTCAGGTTAAACTGGAAATTCATCTGGAGAGCCAGTTTGACGATTCCTTTCGGGCAGAATTTAAAATCGGAAGCAAAAGGATGTATGTATTAAAAAGTGTTTCCAAAATGACAGCAGCTGTAAAAAATATGGAAACGGTCAGCTACGGTGCACAGCTTTCTTTTTTGCACTGTATGGATGCTTTTGAAGAAGAAAGCCGTCCGATGGTAGAATTTCTGAGCGCATATACCATGGAACGCGGCTCATGCTATCAGATAGGTACCGGCAGCTATGCGTCCTGCTTTGATGACCGTTATGTGATGATTTCTGTGCAGAATATGGATGAATTTTTTGAGGCTGTTGGCAGCCAGGAGTTCTTTTGTCGTACGAACTGGAGAGAAGAAAAACTGTGGCACTGCCAGGAGGGGATGCCGCAGTATGAAATGAAGCTTTTACGGAAAGCAGATGGCCTAAAGGTACAGATGTACGCGGATCCCATTTTTTATGGCAGAAAATATTTGTATTTTCTTTCAGAAAAAAATACAATTTACCGAGTCCCAAGGGAAGAGATAGCAGAAGTCTGCGACTTCCTGGAATATATGGAGCGATGTCCGGACGGAGTCTGTGAAATTGCAAAAGAAGATATCCCGACCTTCTGCCAGGGACTTCTCCCGGTGTTGGAGGAACATTTTAAGGTAAAAAAAGAAGAAAAGCTGGAATTACAGCAGTATCTTCCGCCGCAGGTGGAATTTCAGATTTATCTGGATGCGCCGCAGCATGATATGATTATCTGCGAACTTCTGGCTGTCTATGGCGAGAAAAAATACAATGTTTTTGCAGATGCAAACGATATCCATCAGCTTTCCCATGGCCGTGATGTACGGAAAGAAGCAGCGGCAAACCAGCTCGTTCGATCCTGTTTCAGCGCTTATGATGCGCGGAAACATCAGATGCTTCTCCAGGGAGCCGATGAGATGTATGAGTTTTTAAGCAGCGGTATGGAAGATCTGCAGAAACTGGGCGAAATTTTTGTTTCTGACCGGTTAAAAGCGATCCGTGTCATCCCGTCCCCGAAAGTTTCTGTCGGTGTATCCCTCGCAGAAAATGTACTGGAACTTCATTTGAATCCGGGCAATTTTGACATGGAGGAACTGGCAGAGATTCTTTCAAAATATGACCGGAAAAAGAAATTTTACCGCCTGAGGACCGGTGAATTTATGGATATGGACGAGGACGGTATCCGCGTTCTCTCGGAACTGCGGGAAAATCTGCAGATCTCCGAGGCAAAGCTGAAGAGCGGCGAGATCACAATTCCGAAATACCGAGCACTCTACCTCGATACCCGTTTAAAAGAGCAGGATGATCTTCAGGTTGAGAAAAACCGCGAGTTCCGTATGCTGATCCGAAATATGAAAACTGCAGAGGAGAACGATTTTGAACTTCCGGACAATCTGCAGGCACAGCTCCGTGAATATCAGAAAACAGGATTCTGGTGGCTGAAAACCTTATGCCAGAACGGCTTTGGCGGTATTCTGGCGGATGATATGGGACTTGGAAAGACGCTGCAGACCATCGCCTTTCTCTTATCTGAAATGCAGGAAGCACCCGAAGATGCAAATCGTCGTTCTTTGATCGTTGCACCGGCATCTCTCGTCTATAACTGGGAGAGCGAATGTGCCCGCTTTGCTCCGGAGCTGCAGACGAGACTCGTCGCCGGTACACAGGAACAGAGGAAAGAGATGATCGAAAATGCCGGTATGCAGGATATTTTGATTACCTCGTACGATTTGCTCCGCCGCGATATCGAACTGTATCAGGATCTCCCGTTCTTCTGCGAGATCATTGATGAGGCGCAGTTCATCAAAAATCACGCAACGCAGGGAGCAAAAGCCGTGAAAACGATCCATGCATCGTTCCGCCTGGCATTAACCGGAACACCGGTAGAAAACCAGTTAAGTGAACTATGGAGCATCTTTGATTATCTGATGCCGGGATTCCTCTATGGATATCAGAAATTCCGCGAGCAGTTTGAACTTCCGATTGTGCGGAACGGCGACGAAGAAAGATTAGAACGTCTGCAAAAGATGATCCGTCCGTTTATTCTGCGCCGTCTGAAGAAGGAAGTGCTGAAGGATCTGCCGGACAAAATTGAGAAAAATATGGCTGCCCGCATGGAACAGAAGCAGAAGGAGCTGTATCATGCACATGCCCAGCGGCTGGCGCTTATGCTGCAGAACCAGACAGAGGAAGAATTTGCCGATTCCAGGTTCCAGGTGCTCTCTGAACTGACGCGGCTGCGTCAGCTCTGCTGTGATCCTGCGCTTGTTTACGAAAATTACGAAGGCGGTTCGGCAAAACTCGATCTCTGCATCGAGCTGATTCAGAGTGCCGTGGAATCCGGCCACAAAATCCTGCTGTTCTCCCAGTTCACTTCGATGATCGAGATCCTGACCGCGCGTCTGCAGGAAGAAAGCATCAGCTACTTTGTCCTGCAGGGAAGCACGAAAAAAGAGCAGCGTGCACAAATGGTGGAACAGTTCAACCGGGATGACACGTCTGTATTCTGTATTTCCCTGAAAGCAGGTGGAACCGGCCTGAACCTGACCGGCGCGGATATCGTCATCCATTACGATCCATGGTGGAATGTTGCTGTTGAAAATCAGGCGACAGACCGTGCACATCGTATTGGGCAGAAAAATGTTGTGACGGTATACAAATTGATTGCAAAAGGAACCATCGAGGAAAAAATCATCAAGCTTCAGCAGATGAAAAAAGAGCTGGCGGAAGAGATCCTTTCCGGTGATGAAATTAAGACAGCATCCTTTCAGAGAGAGGAACTGCTTGAGCTTTTGGAAGAACGGTTCTGAAACCGCGAAAAACAGAAAAAGATTTGATGTAAGGACGAAATGCAGCAGCAATGCAGGAAAATATAAAAGGGATACGTTTCTGTCATACCCTGAAAACGGGCGGACAGGAAACGTATCCCTTTTACAGTAATAGTCTATTCGAAACCAATCTTACAGAAGCTGAATATTCATCACATCCATCACCTCTCGTGTCTCCATCGGCCATACCGAGCACTGTACCTCTCCGATGTGCGCTTTGCGCAGGAAAAACATACAGATACGGGACTGTCCGATACCGCCGCCGATTGTCTGCGGGAGAGTGCCGTTCAGAATGGATTTCTGGAAGGGAAGCTTCGCGCGGGACTGGCATCCGCATTCCTTTAACTGGGCGCGGAGAGCATCTGCGTTGACGCGGATACCCATGGAGGAGAGCTCAAGGGCGATGTCAAGCACTGGATAATAAACGATCAGATCGCCGTTTAAGGACCAGTCGTCGTAGTCCGGGGAACGTCCGTCCTGACGCTCTCCGGAAGCAAGCACGCCGCCGATCTGCATAATAAAGACAGCACCTTTTTCTTTGGTGATTGTATACTCTCTTTCCTTTGGAGTCAGATCCGGATAGCGATCCTCAAGTTCCTGGGAAGTGATAAAGAAAATTTCATCCGGCAGAATGGTTTCGATGTAGTCGTACTGGTCTGCCATATGTTTTTCCGTGTTTTTCAGTGCCTCATAGATATCTTTTACGGTACTCTTTAAGAAATCAAGATTGCGTTCTTCCGGGGACATGATTTTTTCCCAGTCCCACTGATCCACGTAAACGGAGTGAATGTTGTCGGTCACCTCGTCCTGGCGGATGGCGTTCATATCGGTGTAGATGCCTTCTCCCTCAGAGAAGCCGTATTTGTGAAGCGCGTACCGTTTCCATTTTGCCAGAGACTGAACAATTTCAGCGGTTTTCTTGGTACCCTGATCCTTTAACTCAAAAGAAACCGGGTGTTCTACGCCATTCAGATTGTCATTCAAGCCGGTTTCCGGCTGTACAAAAAGCGGAGCTGTTACACGGAGCAGATGTAGACGATGTGTCAGCTCGTGCTGGAAATAATCCTTTACTGTTTTAATCGCCACCTGTGTATCGTGGAGGTTTAATGCAGATTTGTAACCCTGCGGAATAATAATTTCTCCCATTACTTTAAAACCCTCTTGTTTTAGATTTGCTTTTCGAATCACGCCTTCTCAAAAAGCTTCAAATTTAGTTTACCATGTTTTCCATGGAAAGCAAGGAAAAGATACGAAAAAACCAAAGATAGTAAAGAATTTTTTCGACATAATTTTTTTGCTGAAATTCTCCCCGGAAATACGAATTTTTCCGAAAATCAGAGCGCTTATGAAAGAGGCGGAATTATTCGGAAACCCACTGGCGCAGAAACGCTGCGGACTGTTCGATGAACGATAACTGATCCGGCGCATCGAAATGCTCGATGGCGAGATAACCGTCGTAATCGCACGCTTCTAAATCTGTAAGAAGCTTTGCCATCGGCAGATATCCCGTTCCGGCCGGTGTCTGGCCAAGGCCGCGGCAGAAACGTCCGTGAACGAGCGGGCTTTCGGCACGATCCTTACAGTGAACATGGACAATATAATCCTTCAGAAGCCAGGCAGCATACGAAACATCCTCATCACTGAAAGCAAAATTTCCGATATCAAGCGTATACCGCAGCCCCGGCACGTGCTCCATAAACCAGAGCAGCGGATATGTGCGTGCAAACGGCTGTAAAAAACCGTCAAAGTCCTCTAAGGTAATCGTAACGCCACGCAAAGCCGCATATTCGGCGAGTGAGGAAAGCGCATGTACCATATTTTGAATCGATTTGTTTTCGGCCATAAAAGTACTCGTTGCCTCATAGGTGCTGCTGCAGGCTGCAAGCTCTGCCGCTTCGGCAGTTTCAAGCGCGCCTGCAACAAACAGGACACGCGAAACCTGCTGCGATGCCGCAGTATCGAGCATCTGCTGTGCTCTGCCAAGATCCGTATCATGGGAAAAATCAAAGGTTTCATGCATACAGCTGATCACCAGCCCCGCATCGGAAAGCATCGGGGCAATGACCTCTTTTTCTGATGCAAACAGACTGTAGTTCATCTCAACAGCCGAAATTCCCTGATCCCTGCAGAACGCGAGCACTTCCGGAATCGTCTTACCGGATTGCTCACACGCCTGTAGAATGTGTTCGTAAAAAACGGAAAGCTTTCTCATATAACATTTCCTCCTGATTTATGCAATGTGTACGCAGATTCCATCCGCGTATTGCAGAACATTTTTGATCGTGAAATCAGACCCCTGTTTTGAAAAAATCAAACGGGATACAGATATCGGTAAACTGCAGTTGCTATTTTTCGTGTGAAGAAAGATACACTTCCTCTGTAGATGGATTCACCCATGCATTATCCAGTGGTGCCGGTCTTCGTACTACAGGAACGCACCAGCGCACCCCGTTTTTGATAATCTTCTGAATCACCGGCATATGGTAAATGGGGTATTCCTCGTGTCCCGGCTGAAAATAGAAAATTTTGCCCAGCCCACGTGTAAAGGTGCATCCGCTGCGGAACACCTCACCGCCTGCAAACCATCCCGTAAATACCACATCATCCGGTTTGGGAATATCAAAAAACTCCCCGTACATCTCTTCCTCCGGAATATCCACCCATGCCGGAATTCCCTGCGCGATCGGATGGGTCGGACACGTACAGAACAGTCTCTCACGATCCCCATGCCGCCACCGAAGCGTCATACTTGTTCCGAGAAGCTTCCGCATAATCTTGGAATAATGCCCTGAATGCAGAACTACCAGCCCCATTCCGGCTAGCACATGACGCCGAACCCGCTCGGCCACATCGTCCGAGAACTCCTCCTGCAGCATATGATTCCAGAACACCAGCACATCGGTATTTGCCAGCACTTCTTCCGTCAGCCCATGCTCCTTCTCGTCAAACACAGCCGTCCGAACCGAAAGCTCCTCCTCTTGTCCCAGAAACTTTGCAATACAGGCATGAATCCCGTCCGGATAAATCTCTTTCACTTTCTCCTGTGTTCGCTCATGCTGAAACTCATTCCAGACCGTAACTCGTATCATTCGTCCACCCTCCTTCTATAAGAAAAAAATATATCATTTTCAAAAAGTTATCGATAGCAAATTTTGAAAATAATGAAAAAAGCAGTCGTTCACACTCTGCGGTACTGAATTTTTGCGTTATTTTCTGGCCTTACTATAAATTATACTCGTGCTATACCAATATTTCAATTCACAAATTCCTTGACATCCCCTCCGAAATCCCGTATACTAAACAATGCGCAGCCGGGGAGATAGCGGTGCCCTGTACCCGCAATCCGCTACAGCGGGGGTGATGCCAATCCGAGGGCTCTTTCATTGCGAAGCTGCCTTCTATAAGTGACGTTGACGTCTGGGTCTTACGCAACAGGACTCCATGAACCGTGTCAGGGCAGGAATGCAGCAGCACTAAGTGGAATCTCCTGTGTGCCGTGAGGGTGCCTGGGCCGAGTAGGCTGTAGGAGTAACGTTCGTGGTGAGAGTTCGAAGTGCGGCGCGCATAAAAAAGAAAATCCAAGGAAGCCTGAACCCCAGACTTCCTTTTTTCGTACAAAAAATAGAAACTCCCGCGCTTTCTTCCCCCGAACTATTGTGAGAACGAAAAAAATAGGGTATAATGTAAACATTCCATAATACTGCCAAGAAACAAGAAGCAGTCGTGAAAATCTAATAAAGAACAGGATGGGAAAAGTCATATGTTAAGAATTGGTCTGTTAACAAGCGGCGGAGACTGCCAGGCATTAAATGCGACCATGCGCGGAGTCGTAAAAGGCCTTGCAAACAATGTAAAAGATCTCGAAGTATACGGATTCATGAACGGCTATAAAGGCCTCATCTACAGCGATTACCGCATGCTCAGTGCAAAAGATTTTTCCGGTATATTAACACAGGGAGGAACTATTCTCGGAACCTCACGTCAGCCGTTTAAGCTGATGCGTACCCCGGATGCAAACGGTCTGGACAAAGTGGAAGCAATGAAGCATACCTACCACAAGCTCCTTCTGGACTGCCTTGTCATTCTTGGCGGAAACGGAACCCAGAAAACAGCAAACCTCTTGAGAGAGGAAGGACTGAATATTATCCATCTTCCGAAAACCATCGATAATGATATCTACGGAACGGATATGACCTTCGGTTTCTACAGTGCCGTCAATATTGCATCCGATGCGATCGACTGCATCCATACAACAGCCTCCTCTCACCAGAGAGTTTTTATCGTAGAGGTTATGGGTCATAAAGTAGGCTGGCTGACGCTGTACGCCGGAATCGCAAGCGGCGCAGACGTTATCCTGATTCCGGAAATTCCATACGATATTGAAAAAGTATGCGAGGCCATCAACAGACGAAAAGAGCGCGGAAGCGGATTCACCATTCTTGCCGTTGCCGAGGGTGCAATTGCAAAAGAAGACGCAGCACTTCCGAAGAAAGAGCTGAAAAAACGTCAGGAAGAAATCGCAAAGAAATACCCGTCCGTATCCTACAAGATCGCAGAAGAAATCGAGGCAAAGACAGGCATGGAAATCCGCGTCACCGTACCGGGCCACATGCAGCGAGGCGGCAGCCCGTGTCCGTATGACCGTGTCCTTTCCACAAGACTCGGATCCGAGGCAGCACAGCTTATTCTGGACAAACAGTACGGCTACATGGTCGGAATGGTCAACGGAAAAGTAAAGAAAATTCCGCTGGGCGAGTGCGCCGGAAAATTAAAGACCGTAGATCCGAATGCACAGGAAGTCCTGCAGGCAAAACGGATGGGAATCAGCTTCGGCGATTGATGCGTTCCCGAAAAAGGCAGGGAAAAAGAACGGAGGCCTTAAAGCAAGAAGAACAAGGTCTCCGTTCTTCTGTTGCACTGCTGTCTAAAAGAAACTGCCGGCGGCAGGCTTCCATGCCGATGCAATAAAAGGAGAAAAATTTTATGAGCTATACTGCTCTGTACCGAAAATTCCGTCCTTCCACCTTTGAGGATGTAAAAGGACAGGATCACATTGTAACAACATTAAAAAATCAGATCCGCGCGGACCGCATCGGTCATGCGTACCTGTTCTGCGGAACCCGCGGAACAGGAAAAACGACGATCGCCAAGATTCTCGCCCGTTCGGTCAACTGCGAACATCCCGTGGACGGAAGCCCGTGCAACGAATGTCCGACGTGTAAGGCGATTCTGGCGGGCGTTTCCACGAACGTCATCGAGATCGACGCGGCATCGAACAACGGTGTCGACAACATCCGTGAAATCCGTGAGGAGGTAGCCTACCGGCCGACACAGGGACGGTATAAAGTCTATATCATCGACGAGGTGCATATGCTTTCTACCGGAGCGTTCAATGCACTCTTAAAAACCCTGGAGGAGCCGCCGTCCTATGTCATCTTCATTCTGGCGACCACAGAGGCAAACAAAATCCCGGTGACGATCCTTTCCAGATGCCAGCGGTACGATTTCCGCCGCATCACGATCGATACCATCGCGGCGCGTCTTAGTGAACTGATGGAAAAAGAGGGCGTGGACGTCGAAGAAAAAGCCATCCGCTACGTCGCAAAGGCGGGCGACGGCTCCATGCGAGACGCGTTAAGCCTCCTGGACCAGTGCATCGCCTTCTACCTCGGGCAGAAGCTGACGTACGATAAAGTCCTTGAAGTTCTCGGAACTGTTGATACCGAAATCTTCAGCCAGATGCTCCGCACGATCCTCGCCGGGGATGTAACGGGAAGCATCCGCACGCTGGAAACCCTTTTAAACCGCGGAAAAGAGCTGGGACAGTTCGTTACCGACTTTACGTGGTATCTGCGGAATCTGCTGTTGGTAAAAAGCGCAGATGAAACCGAAGAACTGCTCGACGTCTCTACAGAAAACCTGAAGCTCTTAAAAGAAGAGAGCACGATGGTAGACGATGAGACGCTGATCCACTATATCCGCGTTTTATCCGAGCTCTCCGGCCAGCTCCGCTATGCGGCGCAGAAGCGCGTGCTCGTCGAGGTGGCACTCGTCAAACTCTGCAAACCGCAGATGGAGCAGAACCTCGAATCCGTGCTGGAGCGTCTTAGGATTCTCGAAGAAAAAATGGAGCGCGGAATCCCGATGATGGTGACAAATGCACCGGGAGCAGGAAACGGCAGTGCAGGAGGCTCCGGAGCGGCCGGAGACGGCTATGCGGCGGCAGAAACACCGCAGAGTGCACCGGCACCAGTGAAAGCCGCACCGGCGGATTTACAGCGCATCAGCGCGTCCTGGAAGGCAATTGTCGGCCAGACAAGCGGCATGTTCCGCCAGTTTCTGCAGAGCGCCGTTCCGAAATACAACAGCGAGACGGGCGACGCCAAACTGTTTGTTGAGTTTGCAGACCAGCTCGCATCCATCTACGTTGAGCGGCCGGAGGCAGCCGATGAGATCCGCACCATTATTGAACAGATGACTGGAAAAACCGTAGAGGTCCAGCTCATTTTAGCAGACCAGCATGCAAACGCCGCGCTCTCCACGATTTCCGTGGATGATGCACTGACGCAGGCGATTCATGGAATCCCGGTCGAGGAGGACGACGAGAGCGACTTCGACGACGGGGAAGAATAGATTAAAAACAAATTTTTCAGGAGGATATTACCCATGGCAAAAAGAGGAGGATTCCCGGGAGGAATGCCGGGCAACATGAACAATCTGATGAAGCAGGCTCAGAAAATGCAGAAGCAGATGGAAGAGAACCAGAAAGCGCTCGAGGAGAAAGAGTTCACTGCGACAGCAGGCGGCGGAGCCGTAGAAGTAACCATTTCCGGTAAAAAAGAAGTAACCAAAGTTAAAATCAGCGAAGATGCCGTCGATCCGGATGACGTAGAAATGCTCGAGGATCTGATTATGGCAGCGACAAACGAGGCACTGCGCAAAGTGGAAGACGAAGCAGCCAAAGCAATGGGCAAACTCGCCGGCGGACTTGGCAGCATGGGCGGAGGATTCCCGTTCTGATGGATTACTACAGCGGATACATCAATCAGTTGATCGAGCAGCTGTCCCATCTGCCTGGCATCGGTGTGAAAACCGCACAGCGACTGGCCTTTCATATTATGAATATGCCGGCCGACCAGGCAAAACGGCTGGCCGATTCGATCACAGAAGCAAAATCCCATGTCCAGTACTGTAAGTGCTGCCAGACCCTGACCGACAAAGAGCTGTGCCCGATCTGCGCAAATGTCAAGCGCGACCACAGCGTGATCATGGTGGTGGAGACGACGCAGGATCTTGCGGCATATGAAAAAACCGGAAAATACGACGGCGTTTACCACGTCCTGCACGGGGCCATCTCCCCGATGCTGGGGATTGGGCCGGACGACATCCGGTTAAAAGAGCTGATGCAGCGCCTCCAGGGCGATGTCTCGGAGGTTATCGTTGCCACGAACTCCAGCCTGGAGGGCGAGACAACGGCCATGTACATCAGCAAGCTGATCAAGCCGACCGGCATCAAGGTGACGCGGATTGCAAGCGGTGTTCCGGTGGGCGGCGATCTGGAAAATATTGACGAAGTCACCCTTCTGCGTGCGTTAGAGGGCAGAACGGAGCTGTAATTATGGGCAGAAAAAAAGTGACATCCAGTGATGTCGCAGCAGCCTCAGGCGTATCCCAGGCGACGGTCTCCATGATCCTGAACCGGCGGGAAAACGTTTCGTTCTCGCGGGAAACAGTAGAAAAAGTGGAGGCGGCGGCAAAAGAGCTGGGCTACCAGATTCCGCGGCGGAAGATGAGAAGAGAGTCGAACGGCAACAAGCTGATCGTCGTCTTCTGTCCGACGCTGACGAATCCTTACTATGTGATGCTGCTGCACGGCATCGAAGAAGTTGCAAAAGAGAAGAATTACGGGGTCTTTGTCTGCAATACGCAGAGGGACCTGAAAATCGAAGAGAATTATCTTCGGATGATGAAGAGTGTGCGCCCGCGCGGAATTATCTACACCTGCAATCCGAGCAGAAGCTGCAAGGAAAAAGTGGAGGAGCTGGCCGCGGAGATTCCGCTTGTCATCATCAACAACCGAGAAGAGCTGCTGGAAATTGATGCGGTCGAGCTGAACAATGCAAAACCCGGCAGGCTGATGGCACGCCACCTGCTGGAACTGGGACACCGGCATGTGGCGTTTGTTTCACCTCCGCTGACTTCCAAACAGGGCCAGCGCCTGAAACGCGTGGAGGGCTTTGTGCGCGAGTTTGAGGAGGCAGGATACGGCCACGGCGTGATCGTCAAATCGGCGGATGAGGACCTCGACGAGGTGATCCCGAGCATGGATTCTGAGTACAAGATGGGCTATTATCTGACGAAGGAACTGCTGCGGGAGGACAAGAACCTTACGGCAATCGTCGGCATGAATGATATGATCGCGTTCGGGATCATGGACGCCGTGCTCGAGAGCAAACTGCGCATTCCGGCGGATATTTCCGTAGTGGGATGTGACAACACCGTCTATTCCAGCTTCCGCTCGATTTCCCTGACGACGATTGACCACTATGTGCCATTGAAGGGCCGCGATGCGTGCGATATCATCCTGCGGAAAATCCAGTCTCTTCGGGAAAGCCAGGACGGCAATGAACCCTTAAGCACGTATCATGTCGAGTATGAGCCGAAACTGATCGTGCGGCGCAGCACTTCGTATGCAAGAACCGAAAAATTAAAAAATAAATAGGACGGCTGAAATTATTATTAATAATTTTGAATAAAACAGCTCCGACGCAAACCGGGAAAACACAAAGAAAAGGAAAAACCGGAAAAAATGAGAAAAAATCCGCCAGAGTAATTTATAAAATAGTATTTATAAATAATAAAATTAATTAATAAAAATGAGGCCGACTTGACGGAAAAACCAAACATATCTATACTGGAGATAACAGAAAAACGGAGCCGTTCTGCGGAAAACAACAGGCCCCGAAACCTTACGAAAGTATGAATATGGGAGGAAAAACAACATGAGATTTTTCATCGACACAGCAAAAGTAGAGGACATTAAAAAAGCAAACGACATGGGCGTTATCTGCGGCGTTACCACCAACCCGTCCCTGATCGCAAAAGAAGGACGTGACTTCAAAGAGGTCATCAAAGAGATCACCGAGATCGTAGACGGACCGATCAGCGGCGAGGTAAAAGCTACCACAACAGATGCAGAAGGCATGATCAAAGAAGGCCGTGAGATCGCAGCCATCCATCCAAACATGGTTGTTAAAATCCCGATGACCGTAGAAGGACTCAAAGCTGTTAAAGTTCTGAGCGCAGAGGGCATCAAGACAAACGTAACCCTGATCTTCTCCGCAAACCAGGCACTTCTGGCTGCAAGAGCAGGTGCAACTTATGTTTCCCCATTCCTTGGAAGACTCGATGACATCAGCACCCGCGGCGTTGATCTGATCCGTGAAATCGTTGAGATCTTCGACGTAGCCGGCATCGACACCGAGATCATCGCAGCAAGTGTCCGCAACCCGATCCACGTAACCGACTGCGCACTGGCTGGTGCAGACATTGCAACTGTTCCATACAACGTAATCGTACAGATGACCAAACATCCTCTGACCGACGCCGGAATCGCAAAATTCCAGGCTGACTACAAAGCTGTATTCGGCGAATAAGACCTAAACATGATTGCATAAAAGCTGGAAATATGGTATTGTGAACAAAGTGAACAATAGCGATATTTCCAGCTTTTGATTCCGATTCAACTAAACAAGGAGAAAAGACATGAACAAGTTAGAACTTCAGAAGACGGCCAATGAGATCCGCAAAGGGATCGTCAGCGGCGTTCATGCAGCAAAGGCCGGCCATCCGGGCGGATCTCTGTCTGCAGCCGATATTTTCACGTATCTGTATTTTGAAGAAATGAACGTGGACCCGAAAAATCCAAAAGATCCGGACCGCGATCGTTTTGTACTTTCGAAAGGCCACACAGCGCCGGGACTGTATGCAGCACTGGCTGAAAAAGGTTATTTCCCGAAAGAAGATCTGCTGACCCTTCGCCATCTTGGATCTTATCTGCAGGGACATCCGGATATGAAACATATCCCGGGCGTTGATATGTCAAGCGGTTCCCTCGGACAGGGAATCTCCGCAGCAGTCGGAATGGCACTCGGTGCAAAACTGCAGAACAAAGCATTTCGTGTTTATACACTTCTTGGCGATGGTGAAATCCAGGAAGGTCAGGTCTGGGAGGCAGCCATGTTTGCCGGAGCAAAACATCTGGACAACCTCGTTGTGATCGTAGACAACAACGGACTTCAGATCGACGGAAACGTAGCAGATGTCAACAGTCCGTACCCGATCGACAAAAAATTCGAGGCATTCAACTTCCACGTAATCAACGTAGCGGACGGCAACGATTTCGATCAGCTGAAAGCTGCATTTGATGAGGCGCGCACCGTAACAGGCATGCCGACCGCCATCATCACAAAGACCGTAAAAGGAAAAGGCGTTTCCTTCATGGAGAACCAGGTAGGCTGGCACGGAAAAGCTCCGAACGATGAAGAATACGCAATTGCTATGGCAGAACTGGAAAAGGCAGGTGAAGCGTTATGTCAGAAGTAAAGAAAATCGCAACAAGAGAAAGTTACGGTAATGCACTGGTTGAACTTGGCGCAGAGCATGACAATCTGATCGTACTCGACGCTGACCTTGCAGCAGCAACCAAGACTGGTGTGTTCAAAAAAGCATATCCGGACCGTCACATCGACTGTGGTATCGCAGAATGTAATATGATGGGAATCGCTGCCGGCCTTTCCACCACAGGCATCGTTCCGTTCGCAAGCACCTTCGCGATGTTTGCCGCAGGCCGTGCGTTTGAGCAGGTACGCAACTCCATCGGATACCCGCATCTGAACGTAAAAATCGGTGCTACCCATGCCGGAATTTCCGTAGGAGAAGACGGCGCAACACATCAGTGCAACGAGGATATCGCCCTGATGAGAACCATCCCGGGTATGGTCATCCTGAACCCGGCAGATGATGTAGAGGCAAAAGCCTGCGTGAAAGCAGCTTATGAATACAACGGACCGGTTTACCTTCGTTTCGGACGTCTGGCAGTGCCGGTGATCAACGACAGACCGGATTACAAATTTGAACTCGGAAAAGGCGTTGTTCTCCGTGAAGGCAAGGATGTCACCATCGTTGCAACAGGCCTTTGCGTAAGCTCCGCTCTGGAAGCAGCAGAGAAACTTGCCGCAGACGGCATTGATGCCAAGATCATCAACATCCACACCATCAAACCGCTGGATGAGGAGCTGATCGTTGCAGCAGCAAAAGAGACCGGCAAAGTCGTAACCGTAGAAGAGCACTCGGTGATCGGAGGACTTGGAAGCGCAGTCTGCGACGCACTGGCAGAGAAATGCCCGGTTCCGGTGAAGAAAATCGGTGTACAGGATGTCTTCGGAGAGTCCGGCCCGGCAGCCGCTCTTCTTGCAAAATACAAACTCGACGGCGAGGGCGTTTACGAGCAGGTAAAAGAGTTCTGTAAATAAGATTTTTCGAAATAAATGACAAAAGAAAACAGGCAGAGGCCACACCGGAAAACGGTGCAGTCTCTGCCTGTTTTGTTGTCTGCAGTTTTTCTTAAAGCAGAAGTTCGCTTGTCCCGGCCGCCTCAAGTTCCCGGCAGGCGAGCAGGATTCCCTGAGAGATGGATTCCGCCATATGGAAAATCGTGGCAAGCCGGGTTGTCTGCAGAAGAAGCTGTTCAAAACTGCCCGATACATTCACAATACCTGTGATAAAAATATCCCCGACCTCGGGCAGCGTCTTCCCTGCCCCCGCGCCCGGCCGGATCGCCCCGTTTCCGATCGTGATGTATCCCTGATGACGCCGCGAACCAAGCGAAGCATCGATCGCAACGAGCAGTGCCTCCGGGTGGCGGGAATGGATGTACGAAATCCGGTCCGGTAGATTCAGGGCGTGCACCGGGTCATCCAGCGTTCCATAGACATGAAAAACGCGGCTGCAGTACGGCGAAAGCTGGTACCCGATCAGCGGTCCTAAGGAATCCCCAGTGATCCGGTCGCTTCCGATGCAGAGAAATACCAGTTCACGGAACATGCGTCCGTCCTTTTGAATGCAGTAAGAAAACAGCGACGCCAGCTCTTCGCTGGCGCTGCGGCTTCGCTCATTGATGTAGTAAACTTCGGCGTCTTTTTTTCGAAACATGACCGGTACCTGCCTTTCAGAAGAATCATCCACAGTTTAACCGTATATGGTATAAACTATTCCTGCAATGAAAAAAACATGACATGCCCTCCGGTGCAGAAAAACGGGAAAACAGTCGGAAAAAACCGTGACAGCCCTGCCCCAAAACGATCTTTTTCGCGGAACATCCGTGATAAAGTAGGCAAAAAGGGGTGAAAAGCATGATTGAGATTGTCTATAAAGAAAACAAAGAGCAGGCGAACGGCAACGAGGGATACTTTCATCTGCCGAAAAATATCCGCCAGGTCGGTGATACGAACGGCAGGGAGCGGATTTATCTGGAAGATTATGTCGGAACCTTTCTGAAAAAATATTTTTCCGCACCGGAGGGACGTGCCGCCATGCTGTTCGGCGAATTTAAGTGGGCGGACGGAATTTCCTACTTTTTTATCCGCAGCGCGGCCGCGATTCATACGATGGAGCCGGCGCCGGATCACCTGGTCTTCGATGATGCAGTATGGACGGAGGTCCACGATGTGATGGAAAAATATTTCAAAAACCAGCAGATCCTCGGCTGGGCACTTTCTCTTCCGGGATACGGGGAGGATCTGAATGAACAGATCATCCGAGCGCATCTGAACCACTTCGGCGGAAATGACAAGACGCTGTTCCGCGTCAACGGACAGGAAAAAGAGGAAACCTTCTATACGTACGAGGGCGGCACCCTGCGGAGCACGGGAGGCTTTTACATTTATTATGAAAAGAATGAGCCGATGCAGTCGTATCTGATCGATCAGAATCAGAACCGGTCGATCGAAAACGGAGAGAGCGTGCCCGACCGCGCTGTCAGCGATTTTCGGAAGATGATTGAGGAGAAGAGCGGGGAGGAGCCGGAACACGATCACAGAAAGCCGATCCTCTATGCGATGACAGCATGCGCGGCTGCGGCGCTTCTTGTGACGGTGACGCAGAAATACGGAGATGCGCTGCCGTTTCCGGGGAAAACAAAGGAGCAGACGGTAGCAGTGGCGGGAAACGTACAGGGAGAGAAGACACAGACGGCGGAGAGTGCAGCGGAAGCATCAGCGGCGGAAGAGGGAAACACAGGGGAAAATACTTCGACACCGGAAAGCACAGGAACGGAACTGGAAACGGAAAATGAGAGCGGGAGCGCGGCGGTAAGTGAGGAGCAGAATTTATCCGGAACGGATCCGGCAGGCAGCGGAGAGCAAAGCACATCCGGCGGGGAGCAGACTGGTGCAGCGGAGAACAATACCGGTACGGCGCAGACAGATCCAGCACCGGGAGCAGAGCCATCGTCCGCCCCGGGAACTGCTTCCGGCAGTGAGACGGCAGAAACCGCCGCGCAGGTCTGGCAGGAGTACACCGTACAGAAGGGGGACAGCCTCTCGAAAATCAGTGAGAGATATTACGGAACGATGAGCAGAGTGAAAGATATCTGCGAACTGAACCAGATCGCGGTGGAAGATCTCATATATGCGGGGCAGAAAATATACCTCCCAAAATAGAGAAAAATATGGTACACTAGAGCGGAATCAAACTGCGGCCGAAAGGGCGGCAGAAAATAAGTCCGAAAAGAACATAAGGGGAATGAAAATGGACGGAAAAAACAGAGAAGAACAGGAGAACGGAGCAAAAGTCCGGGATCTTGAGGAGTATAAAGCAGAAAACAGAAAAAGAAAACGCAGACGCCGGATCACCGTTGGAATCCTTGCAGGAGCCATTCTCGCGGCCGGAATTGGTACAGGGGTATGGCTTCAGCTGCGTACTTTTCAGGGATACGACACAGTACAGGCAACAGAGACCGAGGACACCGATACGTATATGTTTCAGAAATCCGGAAATAAGATCGTGCGCTACGGTATCGACGGCATCGAACTGCGCGACCGGAAAAATCAGACCCTCTGGAGCGATCATTATACCATGGAAAATCCGCAGATGATATCCTGCGGCGATGCAATTGCCATTTACGATAAAAACGGAACCAAAATTGTTGTATACGATGCCGATGGAAAGGCCGGCGAAATTACCGCGTCGTATCCGATCGTGAAAGCATCCGTTGCAGGCCAGGGCGTCGTTGCGGCGATTCTGGAAAACAACGGGGAGAGCTGGATCAAATACTATAATACCGATGGAACGGAGATCGCCTCCTCCCACCCGAATATGGACAGTCCGGGCTATCCGATGGATCTCTCGCTTTCTTCGGACGGACTCTGGATGGCGGTTTCCTACGCTTACGAAGACGGCGGCAAGATGAAATCACAGGTCGCTTTCTACAATTTCGGGAGCAGGGGCGAGGATCTGGTGGACAACCTTGCAAGTTCATCGAGCTATACCGATATGCTGTGCCCGCAGATCGAAACCGCGGGAACATCCTCATGGGTTGCCTTCTTTGACAACGGCTTCCGCATCTATGAAGGAACGAACAAGCCGAAAGAGACAGTGAGCGTATCAGAAGATGGAGAAATTTTAAGCTGCGCGTATGCAGACGACCGCGTGGTTCTGATTCTGCGCGGGGAGAGTGACGATCATCCGTACCGGATGAAAATCTACAATCTGAAAGGAAAACAGCTTGCGGATGAAAATCTGGATTTCTATTACCAGAACCTTCAGATAGAAGAAAAACAGATTCTGCTGACGAACCGGCAGGAACTGTGTGTATATACCTTAAATGGAAGAAAGAAGTACAGCGGCGTGGTCAGCGAAACACAGATTCACGAGATCCTCGGCATGGGGCAGAACCGGTATCTGCTCGCGGAGGAGGACGGCGTTTCGATGATCCGGCTGAAATAGGAGAAGAAAAACATGAATTGGCTGAGATACGTATTACTTGCGGTGTGTATTCTTTCCGCGCTGGCTGGATATCGAAAGGGGCTGGTCCGGACAGTGCTGTCCATGGTGTCCCTGATTCTGGTGACAGGACTGGCGATCTGGATGAATCCGTATGTAACGGATGTGCTGAATGAGCGGACAACGCTGCCGCAGTATGTGGAGAAGAAATGTTTAGAGACATTTGAAAACAATGAATTTCTGTCGGGGGAAAACCAGGATGTGCAGAAGAAATGGCTGGAGAGCATGGGCGTGCCGGAGGAGCTGGTGAACCAGATCCTCGGAAGCGGCGCGGTGCGGGAGTACCAGGAGGAACAGCTGCACAGTTTGGCATCCTACGCGGCGAAGGCGGTATCGGAAAAGATTATGAAAGGGATTGCTTTCTTTTTGACGCTGGTGCTTGCCGTTGTTTTCGTGACGATTGCGGTGAAAATTGTGGAATTGATTGCGGAGATTCCGGGGATCAGCTTTTTGAACCGCATGGGAGGAGCAGGACTTGGTGTCGTGCGTGCGGTGCTGTGGATCTGGATTTTCTTTGCGGTGGTGTACTGCTTTCAGGCGACACACTGGGGGAATGTATGCATGAAGCAGATCCAGGGCGATATGGCGCTGGCATGGATTCGGGAGAATAATCCGGTGCTGATGCTGTTGAAGAATGTATTATAAGATGAGAAAAAACGGTTCCTTGTGGGGCCGTTTTTTGGTGGGAGGGGGGACGAGGAAAAGCGGGCGTCGTGTGGGCGGCGGATGCGGTGGGAGGGGAGAAACGTGCCGGGGTGCGGGGCTGTGATTTGGGTGGGGCGGAGACCTTGGCGTGGATGGGACGGAACGGGGGAGCACCGAGACAATTCGTCAGGAAAACTGATGTTTTCCCGACTCAGTGTCTCTTGAAATCCGGCTTTGTGAGCCGGATTTCATCTCCCCCGTTCCGTCCCGTCCGCGTCAGGTTCCGCTCCCACCCAAATCAATGCCCCGCGCCCCGGCACGTTTCTCCCCTCCCACCGCATCCGCCGCCCACACGCCGACCGCTTTTTCTCTGAAGTTGAGAGCGGAAGAATCTGCTAGATAGAAGGGGATAAGAATGGAAATGAAAGAACAAATAGGATATTAGTGGAAAAAGTTGAGAGTTGTGGAAAATATGGGGGTTGAACTGATATGAAAAGAAATATCTATAAATATACGTATTTATATAAAAAAAATTACATGTTTTTGTGAAAAAAATATTTATGTGAATTTATAATGAATAAAAACTGAAAATATGTACAAAAAGCACATTGAAAAAAGAAGAAATATAGATATAATGTAAGTATGTAGACGAAAAAGAAAAGCTGAACAAGACTATTTGCATATGAAAAATAAAAAAAACGATGGAAAATATGTAATTATAGATGACGGGACAGCAGGGGGGCTGTTTCTGAGTGAGAATGAATACTATGTTGATGAGAATAAAAAAGTTGTTTTGTGCAATTCTGAAAAAAAAGATAATCTGTTTAGAAAGAGATATAAACTAACACATGGCGATAAGTGTTATAGTATCATCAAATATTTTTGCCCAGAGGTAGAATTTATCTCTATAAAAATTATGGAAACAGGGGAAAGAGGTAGCATTGATTCATTCAAAGCGGCGTTAGAATGGTGCTTAAAAGAAAAGATAAAACTTGTGCATATGAGTGTTGGAACAACAAATTATATAGATGCAAAAAAGATAGAAAATATTATAAAACAAATGGTTTCTAATAAAATGATATTATGTGCAGCGCTATCAAATACAAACTTTCCTACATGGCCGGCATGCTTTGATGGGGTTTTCGGGGTAAGAAATTATATTGCTAAATTGCAGGAAAAAGAAATTTCGGTGTCTAAATCATTTCCTTTTTCGGAAATGAATTCGATACAGTTAAATTTTGATGACGTTTTAAAGAAGATTGTTGGGAAAGAATACAAATCAAATAGTTTTGCAGCTCCGATTATTACTGTGCTTTTGATATGTTATTTAAGGAAAAATAAAAAAGGTTCATACCAAGATGCAAAAAAATTTATTATGAATCATATAAACAAATGTATCTATGAAAAAGAATTGGAATGGAATGGGATTGTGAATAATAAAGCGTGGTCAATTCCGATAATTTTAACACGTACTGTTATTGGGGCAAAGTTGTTATATGAGTGTTTTGGGAAGGAAGACTATGAGTGTATAGTATTAACATCAGAAAAGAACCTAAAAGAGTCTTGCGTGGCAGAAATTCCATTAGAATTTTATACGCATGGGAATGTGACAGAGACGTTAATAATGGCAGTAAATACAATATACAATCCAGATGTGCTTATTATTCAAACGGATAAAAATATATTTGAAAGTAATAGTTTGATAGATTTTGAGGTTTTTGATAAAAAAGGATGGAATGTGAAAACAAGGATGGAGCAAATGCAGTTTGAAAATTGTTATAACGCATATAAATGGATAATAATGCAACTTTTAGACGACTAAAATTTACTGGATTACTTTTGCGATCGCAATGGGTAATAAAATTATGCTCGAAGGGAGGTATTCAAATGAAGAAAACGCTTAAAAAGAAAGAACATAAGGGAAGAAATAATGTGAGTGTTTATGCAAATGGACCGTGTTCATGCACATGCTTTTCTACGTGTGGGTCTGCCTATGTTCAGAAAGCTCAGGCGCAGAATCAGTTATACACAAGTGTATTTGGATCTAATGCTAATCACTAAAATGTAAGAAAGATGAGGGCTGCTACAGTGTTAATTAGTGGTAGTCCTCTAGTCCTCATTTTAATTAGAGGATAAGTTTAAAAGTTGATTTAAGCATTATAAAAAATCGTTTAAGAATATGGCTAGAAGTATTATAGATCCTTTGAAATAGCGTTTGTTAAAATGTTGATATGTTTGTTGTAGAGTAAAAATGCTGACAATAGTAGATTTGATGAAAGAGAATAGAAATGATAGAAGAAAAAGTGAAAGATATATTAAAGAAATATAGAAATTTAGAACAGAAAAAAGACTGGAAAAATCAAAAGCTTTTAGGAAATGATCTAAAATTCAGCGCAAGAGATTTGATAAATGTATATGTGGAGTTAGAAAAAGAATTTGATATTCATTTTAAGGAAAAAGATATTGTGGCTGGAAAATTTGATACATTTGATGACATAATAAAATTGATTAACAAAGAAATAGCATATAAAACAAGAGGAAAAGAACATGCATAAACCATTTATTCATTGTTTCAAAACTGCAAAAGAATATTATGTATATGATGTGAATACTGATAAAATTATTCAGGTGTCTTTCGAAACATATAATTTTTTGGAAAACAATATTTGGGATGAAAAAGCGGAAAGAGAAATAGAAAAGCTAATAAATGAAGGATATTTGAAAAGAACGCGGGTAGAAGAGGTAAAACATTTTGCTACGGACTTTTTAGAATCTTATTTAGAAAATAGAATGAATCAGTTAGTTTTGCAAGTGACACAAAAATGTAATTTGCGTTGCAGTTATTGTGTTTATTCTGGTGATTACAAAAATAGAAATCATAGTCAAAAAGAAATGAGCTGGGAAACTGCAAAAGAAGCAGTAGATTATTTGTATGGGCATTCGATGTCTAGCGAAGACATATATATATCATTTTATGGCGGAGAGCCATTATTAATGTTCAGATTGATAAAAGAAGTAGTTGAGTATGTGAAGAGAGAATATTGCCAAAGAACGGTACATTTTAATTTGACCACTAATGGAACGTTGTTTACACCAGAAATTGTTCAGTATTTTATTAAAAATAATATACAAATTATGTTTAGTTTGGATGGGCCTAAAGAAGTGCACGATAAAAATAGAATATTTGCAGGAAGTAATAGAGGATCATTTGAAAAATTGAGAGATAGCATGAAAATGATATATAGTATGGACAGAAAATATTATAAAAAAAATGTGTCTTTCAACACAGTGTTAGATCCCCAAAATGAGTTAAGAACAATATATGAGTTTTTGGATAAAGATAGGCTGATTTCGAAAAATTTGAGTAGAATATCTGTTTTGAATGATAATTATACGGATAAACAATGTGAATTTAGCGGAGAATTTGTTGAAGAACAGGAATATGAATATTTTAAATGTTTTCTTTCAAAATTAAAACGAATTAATGAAAAATTTGTGGCTAGAGCAGTAAAAGAAGAATTTGATAATGAAATGAGAGAAATTAAACAACATGAGGAAAAAATGCAAGAAGAGATTTCAAAGGTAAATCATCATAGTGGTCCCTGTATTCCAGGCGCGAAAAAAATTTTTGTAACAGCAGAAGGAAATATATATCCGTGTGAGCGAGTGAGTGAAATATCAGAAGTTTCCAAAATAGGTGATATAAAAAAAGGAATAGATAAAAACAAAGTGTTAAATTTGCTAAATATAGAACGATATTCGCAAGACCGGTGTAAGGATTGTTGGGCATATCAACATTGCACAATTTGTATAGCATGTGCAGATGACACTAAAAATATTTCAAATAAAGAAATAGAAAAACATTGCTGGAAGGTTAGAGGGGGATTTGAAGAGGCAATGAAAAATTACTGTACTTTAAAAGAACTTGGTTATAAATTTGAGGAGTATGAATGAAAATGTTAAAAAGAGTAGGTATATTTCCGGTAGATCAAGAAAGTATAACACTATTTGAGAACATACATGAATGTAGATATGGTGAAATTATGCATATTGCTTCAATAAAAGCATGGGGACTTTGCGGGAAAAAAATTCAACGTTGTGATGGTAGTGAGATAATAATAGAGGAGGGAATAGGTAATATTATAAAAGAATGTGAAGTGTTAATTCTTCTTGAAAGTTGGCACGATGCATCGCCTGAATATATAAAGAGCGTGGTGAAAACAGCAAAGCAGAAATCCATAACGATAGTTTCTATTAATAATATCAGGAACAGTTTAGAGATAGATCAGCATTATGAAAATGTCGTTGTTGCTAAAAAATTAAAAATTCAAAAAAAGTGTGACGATTTAAGAGTAAGAAAGATAAATATTCCGGTTATTTGCGTTTTGGGTTTGACACAAAATAGTGGAAAATTGAAAATGGAATTAGAACTGCAAAAATGTTTGAAACAAAAAGGATATAAAGTTGCAGCAATTGTTTCTGGATTAAATGGATTAATTGGGAAAGATACATTTTGCTTTGAAAAGAAATATTTAAATGGGAAAAATAGGAATGAAGAGATAATTATAAATATAAATGCGGCTGTAAAGCGGTTAGAACAAGATTATGATATTGTAATTGTTGGGATACCAGGAGCATGTCTCTCGTTTAATCCACAATATTCTAATGATTTTGGCATTACTACACAATTGTTTATGTGTGCAATAGAACCAGATTATAGTGTTTTGATGCTACCATATATGCGCTATGAAGAAGCGTTTATTAGTCATGTTAAAGATGAGGTTCAAAAAAGATATGATATTACAATTAATGATATTGGAATATCAGAATTTGCAATTGATATGGATGCGAGTTTTGAACAAAAAAAGATGTGTTTTTTAAAATTAATTGACAAGGAAAGGGATTTTGAGCATTTGAAAAAAATATCAGTTGTTGATATTAAAAGTGATTCTCAAATAGAAAAATTGAGCGATAGGATTATTTGGACACTTGAAAATTAAACATAAGCTTGTCGCATTTTGAAATATATAGGGGGAAGAAAGAATATGTTGAAAAGAGCAAGCAGAAAATTAAGAAGTACTCCTGCGAAAACATTGATGTATATCATACTGTTTTTAGTACTTTTCCTGGCGATATTTTCTATGCTGATGATTGGAATTGCAAGTGGAAATAAAGTGAAAAGAGCACAGGAAACATTGGCCAACTCTATTACTCTGCGCGGGCCGGCCGAGGGAGAAGCTGGAAAATCATGTACTGTATATGCGATCCCGTCCGCAATCGTAGAAAAGTTCATTGACAGCAATTATGTTCAGGGGTACACCATGGAAGCGGGAACATATTGGCTTGATCCGGTGGATACGGAAACATATATCAGCGAGGAGACACAACAGCGCCTAAAAGGTTATCTGAAAGATTCAGGCATGTATACGATGACGGCTGTTGGAACACTGGACTGCGCATACGATACCTATTTTCTGGCAAAGGGTTACAGGATTGTGGAAGGAAGCGGACTGAGCTACGGAGAACGGGGCAAATACGAAGCTGTGGTAGGAGAAAAATACGCCGAAAAAAATCATCTCCATGTGGGCGATACTGTTAAATATAAAATGGAGCAGGGAACGATCGAATACTATAAAGTAAGTGCCCCGGAAGAAATTAGTTTCAAAATTCGAGGCATTTACAGAACTCCAGAGGTTTATCAGTCCGATTCCGTTGTGAATGACTGGCACAATAATTTAATTTTTATTCCACTGGATATTTTCTGCGAGTATTCTATGAAAGCATTAAAAATTCAAAATGTGGGATTTAATACAGTTACGGTCTATTTGAAAGATACAAAATCAGTTGAACCATTCATAGAAGAAACAAAAAACAAAATAAAAATAGGAAGTGTGGATGATGTTGTACAGACCGATGAAAATGGAATACGTTCCAGCGTAAAGCCAATGGTAATATCACAGCAGGATTTGGAATCTGGAGAATGGTCCTATCAGTTGATTCGAAACAAGGAATGGTATGAGATGGTTGCGAAACCTGTTGAAAAATTGAATCGTCTGATAGGATATATGATCGTAGGATTTGTGACTGCCGGAATTTTACTGTTCGGCATTCTGACCAGCCTGTCAGTCAAAGGGCGAAAACGTGAGATTGGAATTTTACTTTCGATGGGGGAACACAGAAAAAGGATTTTAGGACAGTTCGTTTTGGAGAATTTGGTTCCGGTTTTGATTGCCCTGGTTTTTGCGGCGCTGTGTGCGACACCAACAGCAGAGTATTTCGCAGATCGGATGATTTCGAATCAGGCTGAGAAAGTGGAGCAGGAAAATGAAGATCTGTCGGGAAATATTAAAAACGCGCTCCCGACAAGCGAAATAGCTGCGTATGAATCAACGGGAGTAACTGTTGATACGGATTTGTCCATTGAGTGGAACTGGAAAATCATGACGGGGATGATTCTTGGTATTTTAGATCTTTTCCTTTTGATATTAATTCTGCAAGTCGGCAAAATAACTAGAGAAAGCCCGGCATCTATATTGCTGGACAGAAAGTAGGTGTTCATGAAGAAAAAAAGAATGATAATGATCGTAGCGATGGTTCTGGTGCTGGTATGGCGGGAAGACGTTTTTGCAGTGGAATCTGGAACGACACAGGTTTCGCTACAGGCAGACTGGCTCCAAGAGGGAGATTACCAGTATAGCGTGGAAGAAGATGAAACTGTAACTTTACGAAACTATATCGGGACGGAAAGCGTGATTGTCACACCGAAAGAAGTAGGTGGGAAAGAAGTGACGAGAATCGGAGATTCCTGCTTTTTGAGAAAAACGGATCTTCGGGCAGTGCAGATATCCGAAGGCATTGTTGAAATCGGGGAATCTGCCTTTGCGGAAGATGGTCAGTACAGTGATACAACTGCTGGGTTTATCAGCATTGTAATGCCAAAAACACTAAAAAAGGTAGGAAAAAGCGCATTTCAGGGAACTAGAATCACACAGATTTATTTTTATGATGGTTTAGAGAGCATTGGTGATAATGCCTTTATGTATTGCTCTTCTTTGTCAAAAATACGGATTCCAGATAGCGTGGAGAAAGTAGGACAATTTTTATTTTTGGGAGCTGGAAAACCCTATGAAGAAAGTCAAGATAGTGCGATGAAGATTTTTGGCGGAAAAATAGCGGAAGAACTTGCAAAAGATAATCAAAGAGCCGAATATGGTGGTGAAGAAATGCAGGAAATTTCGATCCAGTATTGGCTTGAGAAGAAGGAGAATGAAACGAAAGAAGAGGTTATAGGACAAAAATATTTTGATAAAAATGATACAGGCTTTGAAAAAGTATTTTTTAAGGCTCCTTCGAGTGGAGAAAAGCAAAGTGGGAAAATAGTCTGGATGGACATATTTCTTGGGGTGTGTATGGTTGGACTAATAGGAATCAGTGTTTGCTTAAAGGATTAAAAATATTATATTTGTGAACAATGAAGAAAATAATAGAGAATAATAAATGTTTATATTTTTTAAAAGAGTTACTCAAATATAAAAAAGAAATAGGTATTTTGAGTATAAGCACTATTGTTTCTACAGTAACTGTATTTCTGCAACCATTATTGATAAAACAGATCACAGACATCGGAATACTCGAAAAAAATATGCCCCAAATTGTTAATGGAGTAGCCGGTTTATTTGTTTGTGTGCTGGTATATTTAATGATTGAAGTTGTGCAGGCAAAAACTTTTGCAGAAATACATAATTCATTCTATAAGAACTTGTATTGCAATGTATTTCGAAAATTATTGCATTTAAAAAAACATTATTTTCAAATGAAAAATAGTATGGAAATAGTGCAAATGTTACAATGCGATGTATCTCAGGTTGCGTCTATGACAGATAGATATGTAGTGATGAGCTTTTCGTATGTTTTTCGTGTAATTAGTGGACTTGCTGGACTTATGCTGTTGAGTCCTGAACTGTTATGCATTGTAGTGATAGTAATTCCAGTGAAATACGTGTTAGTAAAATGTCTTGCTAAAAAGCGTGAGAAAAACATGAAAATGTATATTCAAGTTGAGCAACAATTTGGAGGATGGCTTGGCGATACAATTAATACTGTGGAAGAAATTAAATTGTGGAATCTATATGAATTAAGAAAATGCGAATTTTTAAAACAGATTTGTAAATCGTTAGCGGTTGAAATGAAAGGAACCATGATTGAGACATGGAATATTTTTGGGGATGCTGTTTTAGAGTGGGGTGTAACAATTCTTATTTATTTAGTTGGTGGATATTTGGTGTTCGTGGGAAAAATTTCCATAGGTTCAGTTTTTGCTTTTGTTTCTTATTCTAGTTATGTTACAAGACCGGTAAATAGTTTAATTGATCTGCGTATGCATTTTGCAAGTGTCAAACCGTCCGCTGAACGACTTTATACATTTTTGAATATGGAAGAGGAACGAAGTGGAAGTAAAAGAGTGGAAAAAGAGATTTCGCCAATATTAGAATTTAAAAATGTGAGATTTCAGTATACAAAGGATAGGGAAGTGTTAAAGAAAGTATCTTTTAAACTTGAGCCGGGAGAAAAAGTGGCTATTATTGGAAAAAATGGAAGTGGAAAATCAACAATTTTGGAATTACTATTACGATTTTATGAACCGGAAGAAGGAGAAATTTTATGTAATGGTGAAAATATAAAAGTGCTAAAATTATCAGAATACCGAAGCCTTTTTTCTGTTGTGAGTCAGAAATCAGCGTTGTTTTTGGGGGACATTGTGCAGAATATAGATTTGGAGGGGAAAGCAGACAGACAAAAACTGAATGAGGTACTAAGGAAAAGTGGCGTGAAAAAATACTTGCAACGTTTTCCAGAAAAAGAAAAAACACAAATAGGAGATGATGGAGCATTTCTTTCAGGAGGAGAAAGACAAAAGCTTGTGGTTGCACGGGCACTATTGAAAGATGCGCCGGTTATGCTTTTTGATGAAGCGTCCAGTGGATTTGATGTAGAAGCCAATGAATATCTTTATAAAATTATAACAGAAGAAATGCCGGAAAAATCTGTGATTTTTATTACACATCATTATGATAAACTGGAAAAATTTGATAAAGTATATTTGGTAAAAGATGGGTTTCTTACGGAAGTGAGAACTGGAAAAATGTAGAGGCGACTAGATTATAGTAGAAAGGAACAATATGGCAGAACTGGAATTAAAAGAGGTAAGCTATTTTTACGAGAGCGGCGGAAAGAGAATTGATATTTTGGATAAAGCCAGCTATTCATTTGAGAAGGGTACTCTTTACACGATTGTTGGTCCTTCTGGATCGGGGAAAACAACGACGCTGACTTTGGCGGGTGCGCTGGAAGAACCTAAGAGCGGCTGCGTGTGCTTTGAAGGAAAAGATATCCGGGAAATTGGCTATACAAGATATCGAAACAGCAAGATTGGAATTGTGTTTCAGGCGTATAATCTGCTGCCTTATCTGACCCCGCTGGAGAATGTGCTGGCGGCAATGGAAATTACGTCAAATCCGATTAAAAACAAAAAAGAACGGGCGCGGGAACTTCTGACACGAATGGGAATTACAGAAGATCAGATGAACCGCAATATCAATAAACTTTCAGGAGGCGAACAGCAGCGCGTAGCGATTGCGCGTGCGATTTCGACAAATGCAGAGGTGATTCTTGCGGATGAGCCGACGGGAAATCTGGACGTTGATACGGCGGCTGGCATTGTGAAAATTTTCAAAGAGCTGGCTCATGAAGATAAGAAATGTGTAATAGCAGTTACACATTCGGAAGCATTTGCCGCGGAGGCAGATGTGGTGGTACGGCTGGAAAAGAAAAAATTGCAGGATTAAACATGAGGGGGAGGGAAAGTTTTTATGAACTGGATCAAAAGAGCATTTCGCAGTATTTCTTATCATAAAAAAAATACAATTCTGATGTTTTTAAGTTTCCTGATTTTATCCATCCTGATCCTGTTTGGCTTATGTATCCGCGCGGCAAGTCGGGAACGGATATGGGAGATTCGGACGAGCATCGGAGGAAGCGTGCTTGTATCGAATGAGCGTCAGATATACAGTGAAGAGCCGCGCGGTGTGAATTCGATTTCACATCAAAAATATTTGGAACTCTGCGCTGATGAAAGAATTCGGTTTGGCAGCTGTAATACGGTGACAGCTGCTCTGGCGGATAACTTTACAGCTGAAATTATGGACGGACAGGAAGAAAATGGAACAGAAAATATTTATGTGGAGGGATCATCTGATCCTGTCGAGTATTTTAGTTCTGTTTCTTCTGTAGTTACACTGATTTCGGGACATGTACCGCAGAATGCAGAAGAAGCGGTAGTCAGTGATGGGATTGCGGAACGGAATGGACTGGGAATAGGAGATACCATAGCTGTTCTTTCACCATACACAAAGGAGCGGTATACATTTAAAATCAGTGGTATTTACAGTACGAACGAGGCAGCTTACAGTGGAAATGTGGTATATAATAACCCAGCAAATGCTATCTATACCCTGGATACACCAGTTTATGAGATGAATGAAAATGATAATGTAAAAGAAATTACATTGCAGTTGAAGGACCCGGAAGAAGGAAGAGCGTTTGCTGAAGATGCGAAAAAAATGCCGGAATATATCAAAGAAGAATATGATATGGACTATACGGTAAATGTTTCAGCTTATAAAGCGGTGGCCGACAGCCTGAAGAGCCTGGCAGGGATTTCGAATCTCATGGTGATAGTTTCCGTAATCCTTGGAACTATCACATTAAGTTTTTTGATTCTTATGAATTTGCGGGATCGCATGTTTGAGATTGGCATTCTTCTTTCTGTTGGAGAAACAAAGATGCGGATTATGCTGCAGATGTTGATGGAATCTTTTTGCCCGGTATTGCTGGCAATTACAGCGGGGGTAATTTTTTCTTATCCTTTGGCGAATGTGATAAAAATAGCTGTAGATCTTTCGAACGGTGTGCAGGCTGCAATTAAGACACAGCAGATTATAATATTGTATCTTTGTGGAATGGGGGTTGTGCTGGCTTCTTCTATGGTTATGGTATACCAGATTGTACGATATCAGCCGAAAAAGATTTTGATGATGGAGTAAAAAAAGAAATAGTCAGATAAAATACTGAATATGCAGAATTGACCGTATTTTTCTAAAAATAAGAAAATTCGAAAAAAGGTGTTGACTTTTGCTTTCGGGGGTGTTATTATAACTAAGCTGTCAGCGAGAGCTACAGTGAATGAGTTCTTTTGAAACAGAAAAACCTAGTTCGGAGCCGGGTGGCGGCCGCGGGCTTCAAAAACTGCTTCAAAAAAACTTGAAAAAAGTTCTTGACAAAAGCAAATGAGTTTGATAAAATAAACGAGTTGCTGATCGAGAGAACAGCAAAGAAGTTCGAAAGAACTTCAAAAAATAAATTTAAAAAAGTTCTTGACAAACGAAAAGTTCTGTGATAAAATAAATGAGCTGATCCGAGTCGGGACAGCAG
>NZ_QUGU01000010.1:0-356 GCF_003479185.1 Blautia sp. AF17-9LB | reverse complement strand
AGAAGTTCGAAAGAACTTCAAAAAATAAATTTAAAAAAGTTCTTGACAAACGAAAAGTTCTGTGATAAAATAAATGAGCTGATCCGAGTCGGGACAGCAAAGATCCTTGATAATTAAACAGTGAAACACATCCTCGAAAGTTCTGAATAAGTAATTCAAAACGATCGAAAGATCCTTTAAAACAGTAAAAGGGATAAATTAGCTAGTATGTTGATTTTGAACTTGGAACAAATCTCGCAAGCGAAGCTTGCAAGATGAACGCGTAAAATTCGCCTGTGCAAGCACGTGAATTTCTAAACGCGCACATTTTATCAGAGAGTTTGATCCTGGCTCAGGATGAACGCTGGCGGCGTGCT